>NZ_CABTJS010000073.1:0-1079 GCF_902485085.1 uncultured Kluyvera sp. | reverse complement strand
GTGAAGCGGCACGGCTTGTTAAGGTTAGCCGTCCCACAATTTACAAGATGATTAACAGTGGGAAGTTAAGTTACACCTCTGTTGTAAAGCACGGGAAGGCTATTAAAGTTATTGATACTTCAGAGCTTATTAGAGTTTTTGGTTCTCTTGATGGTGTCATCGATACTGTAAAATATGATGTAAAAAGTGACGCAGAATCTACAAGTATTAACAGCGTTGGTTTACATGATTTACAACATAGAATCGCTCTACTTGAAGCTGAAAACGATGGTCTTAAAGGGGCTGTTAAGGCTCGAGATGAGCATATTGATTCCCTTCGTCAGGCTATGCAGCTTCTGGAGCACAAGCGCGAGCCTTCTTCACCACCCCATTCCCCGTGGTGGAAATTCTGGAAAAAATCCTGATCCTGCCATGCTTGAGTTTTCCTCTCCGGCCATCCCAGGGAGTTCCTGAACCTTCCCAAAAATCGCCAGATCTCTGAACGCTCCTCACGACTAAAAATACCCACACACTACGCAAAATTAAAATTTTGCAGATTCCTTATTTAAAACAATTGGTTAATGAAAAATTAATGTGCAGTGATGTGTTACAAAGTGCAGATCCAAGTCGTGGACGACTCTATGGCGAATCGTTTACGAATTGCCCACGATTCATATGTGAATCACGCTTTATTATCATGTTGTTATGATGAATCGACTCTTGATTCAATTCATCAATTTGGGCGTTTTTTGTTCATGGTGACTCTTGATTCAATTCACGATTCGAATCGCCGGTGAATCGTGTGGTGAGTCGTCCGGCGACTTGCCATAACGTGATTGCCGGCCGTCGACGAACCCGATTCCTGAACGTGCTGAAAACCGGTTTTCCGGCTGCGCCGGCAACGCCTCACGGCCACGCAATAAATTGCGTCCCCGTTCACCGTTTTCGGATCAGAAGAACGCCGGAAACAGGACTTACCCTGGCTGAATGGCGTGAATTTCCGCGCTATGCACTTGCGCGCATACTCATGCATGCCGTAAAAACAGAGCCTGCGCGTTTCTGGCGGGTTTTCGGGTGGTTTGTTGCCTGTTTTACCGGTT
>NZ_CABTJS010000072.1:0-63757 GCF_902485085.1 uncultured Kluyvera sp. | reverse complement strand
GCCGCGGCAATATTTAATAACCTCCCAGGTGAGATATTGCCCATGCTACGTATCGCAAAAGAAGCCCTGACGTTTGACGACGTCCTCCTCGTTCCCGCTCATTCTACCGTTCTGCCGAACACTGCTGACCTCAGCACCCAGCTGACTAAAACGATTCGCCTGAACATTCCTATGCTCTCTGCGGCAATGGACACCGTGACTGAAGCGCGCCTGGCAATTGCCCTGGCACAGGAAGGCGGCATTGGTTTTATCCACAAAAACATGTCCATCGAGCGCCAGGCGGAAGAAGTTCGCCGCGTGAAGAAACACGAATCTGGTGTGGTTACCGACCCACAGACCGTTCTGCCAACCACGACGCTTGCTGAAGTGAAAGAACTGACCGAGCGTAACGGCTTCGCGGGCTACCCGGTTGTGACCGAAGAAAACGAACTGGTCGGTATCATCACCGGTCGTGACGTGCGCTTCGTGACCGACCTGAGCCAGCCGGTGAGCGTTTATATGACGCCGAAAGAGCGCCTTGTTACCGTTCGCGAAGGTGAATCACGTGAAGTGGTCTTCGCTAAAATGCATGAACGCCGCGTAGAGAAAGCGCTGGTGGTTGACGATAGCTTCCACCTGCTGGGCATGATCACCGTTAAAGACTTCAAAAAAGCAGAACGTAAACCAAACGCCTGTAAAGATGAGAAAGGTCGTCTGCGCGTAGGCGCTGCGGTTGGTGCGGGTGCGGGCAACGAAGACCGCGTTGATGCGCTGGTTGCGGCGGGCGTTGACGTCCTGCTGATTGACTCCTCCCACGGCCATTCCGAAGGCGTTCTGCAACGTATCCGTGAAACCCGTGCAAAATACCCAGACCTGCAGATCATCGGCGGCAACGTGGCAACTGGCGCAGGCGCTCGTGCCCTGGCTGAAGCCGGTTGCAGCGCGGTTAAAGTGGGTATCGGTCCTGGTTCCATCTGTACGACTCGTATCGTAACTGGCGTAGGTGTACCGCAGATCACCGCCGTTTCTGACGCGGTTGAAGCGCTGGAAGGCACCGGTATCCCGGTTATCGCCGACGGCGGCATCCGTTTCTCCGGTGACATCGCCAAAGCGATCGCCGCAGGTGCTGCTGCCGTGATGGTAGGCTCCATGCTGGCAGGTACCGAAGAATCCCCGGGCGAAATCGAACTCTACCAGGGCCGTTCTTACAAATCTTACCGTGGTATGGGCTCCCTGGGCGCGATGTCTAAAGGCTCTTCCGACCGTTACTTCCAGAGCGATAACGCTGCCGACAAACTGGTACCAGAAGGTATCGAAGGCCGCGTAGCCTATAAAGGTCGCCTGAAAGAGATCATTCACCAGCAGATGGGCGGCCTGCGTTCCTGTATGGGGCTGACCGGCTGTGGTACCATCGACCTGCTGCGTACGAAGGCTGAATTCGTGCGTATCAGCGGCGCGGGTATCCAGGAAAGCCACGTTCATGACGTGACCATCACCAAAGAGTCCCCGAACTACCGCATGGGCTCCTGATAAGTTTCCGCGCCCGGTTTTCACCGGGCGCTTTGTTATTGTTTCACTTGCCTCGGAATTAATGTCAAATGACAGACAATATTCATAAACATCGCATTCTCATCCTTGATTTCGGTTCCCAGTACACCCAACTGGTTGCACGTCGCGTACGTGAGCTGGGCGTCTATTGTGAGCTGTGGGCATGGGATGTTACTGAAGCCCAAATCCGTGAGTTCAATCCGAGCGGTATCATCCTCTCCGGCGGCCCGGAAAGCACCACCGAAGCAAACAGCCCACGTGCGCCAGAGTACGTGTTCAACGCTGGCGTGCCGGTCTTCGGCGTATGCTACGGCATGCAGACCATGGCAATGCAGCTTGGCGGTCACGTTGAAAGCTCCACCGAGCGTGAGTTCGGCTACGCGCAGGTTGAAGTGCAGACCGACAGCGCGCTGATCCGCGGTATCGAAGACTCCCTGACCGCTGAAGGCAAACCGCTGCTGGACGTATGGATGAGCCACGGCGACAAAGTGACTGCCATCCCAGAAGGCTTTGTCACCGTTGCCAGCACCGAGACCTGCCCGTTCGCCATTATGGCGCACGAGGAAAAACGCTTCTACGGCGTGCAGTTCCACCCGGAAGTGACCCACACCCGTCAGGGTCTGCGTATGCTGGAACGTTTTGTACGCGACATCTGCCAGTGTGAAGCGCTGTGGACCCCAGAGAAAATTATCGACGACGCCGTTACCCGCATCCGTGAGCAGGTTGGCGACGATAAAGTGATCCTCGGCCTGTCCGGCGGCGTGGACTCTTCCGTGACCGCGATGCTGCTGCACCGCGCAATCGGTAAAAACCTGACCTGCGTGTTCGTCGACAACGGTCTGCTGCGTCTGAATGAAGCGCAGCAGGTGATGGATATGTTTGGCGACCACTTCGGTCTGAACATCGTTCATGTTGAAGGTGAGCAACGCTTCCTCGATGCGCTGAAAGGCGAAAACGATCCGGAAGCCAAACGTAAAATCATCGGCCGCGTGTTCGTTGAAGTCTTCGATGAAGAAGCGCTGAAGCTGGAAGACGTTAAGTGGCTGGCGCAGGGCACTATCTACCCTGACGTTATCGAATCTGCGGCTTCCGCTACCGGTAAAGCGCACGTCATCAAATCTCACCACAACGTGGGCGGCCTGCCGAAAGAGATGAAGATGGGTCTGGTTGAACCGCTGCGTGAGCTGTTCAAAGACGAAGTGCGTAAAATTGGTCTGGAACTGGGCCTGCCGTACGACATGCTGTACCGTCACCCGTTCCCGGGTCCAGGCCTCGGCGTTCGCGTGCTGGGCGAAGTGAAGAAAGAGTACTGCGACCTGCTGCGTCGCGCGGACGCTATCTTCATCGAAGAACTGCACAAAGCCGACCTGTACAACAAAGTGAGCCAGGCGTTCACCGTGTTCCTGCCGGTCCGTTCCGTTGGCGTGATGGGCGATGGCCGTAAGTACGACTGGGTTGTCTCCCTGCGCGCTGTCGAAACCATCGACTTTATGACGGCACATTGGGCGCACCTGCCGTACGATTTCCTCGGCCGCGTATCCAACCGCATCATCAACGAAGTCAACGGCATCTCCCGTGTGGTGTATGACATCAGCGGTAAGCCACCGGCTACAATTGAGTGGGAATAATGTTCCTGCGGTAGTGACGTTAAAAAGCCTCTGCTAGCAGAGGCTTTTTTTATAGCTGCTTCTTACCCACGTAACCGCCTGAACATTAAGCTCGGCTCTTTCCCCGGAACATCATCAATCTCCCGCACCAACGTCAGCCCGCACTTTAGCAGCACCTTCTGCGAGGCAAGGTGGTTTTTGCGCACGATGCCCACCACGTCTTCCAGCTTCAGCACGTTGAATGCGTAATCGATAGCCAGCAGGGCAAACTCGGTTGCCAGGCCTTTGCCCCAGGCTTCGGGGGAAAAACGATACCCCAGGTTGTTCACCGTAAAGTCGGGATAATCGACAATGCGTATACCACCAAAACCAATGATTCGCTGCGGGTTTGCCCGCAGGCTAATCGCCCAGTTGCCGTAGCCATAGCTTTCAATATGTTCAAGCCACCCCGCCAGCACCTGGCGCGAATATGCGATATCTGCATGCGGGCCTGCGGGGTTAAAGGTGTTGGTCGCCGGGTCACCGTAAATGCGATAAAGATCATCGAGATCGTCTGCCGTTGCCGGGCGTAAGGTGAGATGTTCGGATTGCAGATGCATGGGGATTATCCTTGTCGATAAGGTTGTTCATCGCGCGTTTTTATTGTGCGACTAGCCTGGCACAGCGCAATCGACACCGCCAGCCCCGCAACGATAAGTGCCAGTACAGTAGATATCATCAGCCTACCGCTGATTGTCTTTGAAGCCGGGAGCGGGACGCGCACGCTGATTGATGGCTGGTTTCAGCAGGCCGGGTTGCAGGTGACACCCGTGATGCAGCTTGGCAGCATTGAAGCCATTAAACGAATGGTGGCCGCAGGTTTGGGGTACAGCATTATTCCGCGTATGGCCGTTGCGCGTCGCTACGATAGTGAAGGGCTGCATGTTCAGTCGCTGTCGCCGCTGCTTTATCGTCAGCTGGGTGTGGTGCTGCGTCAGGATACAATTCGCAGTAAAGGGATAACGGAAGTTATCCGGTTATTACAGCAGCATGAGTGGAATACTCCCCTCTGAAAAGAGGGGAGACGGCAGTTAGCCTACCCGGTGCAGCTGTCGCTGAGGCCGGTTGGTGACGTTCTCCACGCGAATATCCATCTGCGGGTACGGAAGGTCGATGTGATTGGCATCCATCGCTTCTTTGATGTTTTCCAGCAGATCGTAATAGGTGTTCCAGTATTCGGCGTTACGTACCCACACGCGAACGTAGAAGTTCAGCGATGAGGCTCCCAGCTCACCCAGACGTACGGTCGTCCCCCGGTTCTGGTCGATACGTTTATCCTGTTCGATGATGTGCGTAATCACGCTTTTCACATCAGCGATACGACTCTGATAGCCAACGCCAATGACCAGATCGATACGGCGGAATGGGTGACGTGAGTAGTTGATGATGTTGTCGGCGATGATCTTACCGTTCGGGATAACCACTTCTTTACTGTCACCGGTAAGCAGAGTGGTGGAGAAAATATGGACCTTCTCAACGGTGCCGGTCATGGTGCCAATCTGCACCACTTCACCGGCACGGAAAGGACGCAGGGAGACCAGCATCACGCCGGCGGCAAAGTTTGACAGCGAACTTTGCAGCGCCAGACCAACGGCCAGACCCGCAGCACCGATGACCGCAATGATGGAGGATGTTTCAATGCCCAGGCGACCCAGCGCGGCGACCACGGAAAAGGCGAGCGTGATGTAACGCACCAGTGCGGTAAAGAACTGCACAATGGTGATATCAACCTTGCGCTTTAACAGCAGTTTCTCCAGGCCACGGGAGAGCACACGGGATATAAATTTACCGATAAATAATAGAATAATCGCGGCAACGATGTTCCAGCCAAACTGGATAACGGCGTCACTGTGCCCTGACATCCACTCCAGGCCGCTTTTTATTTTTGGAAATAACGTAAAACCAGTCATGCTCAAACCCTGTCGCGTTAAAGTTAATAGTGGGTAAAACAATTAAATATTCAAAACATATATAAATTTTTTATATATTGGGGTGATTTTTGAGTTATGCCTTGGTGATTATTAGTGCGCTTACTGATTCTTTTTTATGCTCTTTATCTGGGCTGTAAAAAATCAGCGCGGCATGTTGCGACTGTAGAAAAAGAAAAGTTTGTGTAATTGTGCTGGAATTAGTTTTTTTCCAATATCGGAAGATAAAGATCGGGGTTCAGCCAGAAAGCGGGGTAGCCAAATTCCTTACCGGATGGTTAAAAGTCGGGTTGTTAGCCATCCGGTAAGGAATCTCGGTGTAAAAAAATGGTGGGTGCAGGGCGTTAACGAACGTCTGTTTGTGCGGGAGGCGTCTTTTGCGACAGGCTGCTTTGCTGGGATTCTTTTTTGTCCTGGTGGTGATGCCACGCACCGATAGAGGAGTAGACGAAGCGTCCGAAGAAGAAGATAAAGCTGATAAGCAGTACGATTCGGGTCATTCGACCGTTAAATCGGTGTCGCTTGCGTAGGCTGGTAACCTGGCTCACAAAGGGGTCCTTTTGTTATACCCATAGACGGGCGATGGGTACATTAAGGCACAGAGAGGGGCGGGGGTCAATTGCGGTGAATGTAAAGAACCGTCAGATAAAACATTAATTAATGTTATATAAGATATTATTCGTATTCACAAGCTAGCGTTGATAATTGGCGATAGACCTAAAAATAGAAAATTAATGTTTTGATGTGTGCTATTTGTTGACTCATATCAAACTTCATTCGTAACCGATAACTAAAATCTTCGCCTGACCCGCGTAATAGCTTCTATCGCGGCCTTTTTAAGCCAGGTTGGATGCCTGTCTGAAAATACCCAGCCGGATTTGGGGTATCCTTAGAGCATCTATGAATTTCTGTAAATTATATAAGCAATATCGAGATGAATGGTGGGGGCTACCCCTGATATTGCCTCTTCTTGTGTTACCCGTTATCAAAATTGCTAATACATATACCTATATTGGCGGTGCCAGGACTTATCTTTATTACCTTCCTCTGCCTTTTATGCTTTGCATGATGTTGTTTTTTAGCTGGAAAGCACTGCCTGGTCTGATTGCCGGTATTGGCTGCTATCTGACGAAAGATATGCACTTCGTTGAAAAGTTGGGCATCGCGCTACAGTTCCTCATTCCGACGATAGTGGCGTGGGGAGGCTATCAGTTTTTTAACCAGCAGAGAAAGATGGTCTCGCATGGCGATACACGGCTGATGGCGTATAGGCTGTTCTGGCAGATGTTCATCCCGGCGACGATTTTCCTGCTTTTGCTGCAGTTTACCTTATACCTGGGGCTCTACCCGAGCCAGAGGAATACGGCGTGGGCCTCGCCGCTGACCCAGCGTAATTTAATTAACTATCAGTCGCTGCTGATGGGGTATCTCACGGGGGTACCGCTGTGCTATTTGCTGATTCGCTTAATCCGTAATCCTAACTACTTCCGCAGCTTTTTATCGCAGGTTCGACGCGATTTCGATCCTAAGGTGACAGGGCTGGAGATGCTGGTCTGGGCGGTAATGGTTGCCGGCATCTTTTCGATGCTGATGTCTCCGCTGACGAAAGCGAGCTCGATTTTTAGTACGAACTACACGATATCTTTGCTGCTGCCGGTGATGCTCTGGGGCGCAATGCGTTTTGGCTACCGCTTTATCTCGGTGGTCTGGACGATGATGCTGATTGTGGCTATCCACTATCATTACCACTTTGTTCCTCGAAGCGCGGGCTACAGCGTGCAGATGGCGATTACGTCATCCAGCTTTCTTATTTTCTCGTTTATTATCGCGTACATGGCGATGCTCTCCAGCCGTCAGCGGGCGATTCATGAGCGCGTACGCCGTATTGCGTTTATCGACCCGGTTGTCAGCTTGCCCAATATGCGTGCGCTGAGCCGAGCGATTAACCATACTCCCTGGTCGGTACTCTGTTTTTTGCGGATGCCGGACCTCGAAGTACTGACGCGCCACTACGGCATTATGCTGCGCATTAACTACAAGCAGAATCTGGCTAAATATATCTGCGATGTACTTCGCCCCGGCGAGGACGTGTACCAGCTCACCGGTAGCGATTTGGCGATGCTGTTGCATACCGAATCCTACAAAGATCGCCTTGACGACCTGTATGCCCATATACAGCAATTCCGCTACAGCTGGAATGGGATGCCGCTCCAGCCGCAGGTTGGGGTCAGCTACTGCTATATTCATTCGCCGATCTCTCATCTCTCTTTAATGCTAGGCGAGCTGAATACGGTGGCAGAGCTCTCTTTGGTCACCAATCGGCCGGAAAACCTGCAGCGCCGTGGCGCGCAGTATCTGCAGCAGGAGCTGAAAGATAAGATTGCGATGATGGTAAGGGTGCAGCAGGCGCTGGAAAACAATGGTTTCCGCCTGATGGCGCAGCCGATTGTCGGCGTGCGTGGCGATGACTATCACGAAGTCCTGCTGCGTATGCTGGGTGACGATGGCGAGCTGATTTCACCGCTGCTGTTCTTGCCCGTTGCCTATGAGTTTGGCATGGCGTCGCGTATCGATCTTTGGGTGCTGGAAAATACGCTGCGCTTTATGGCGAGTCGTCGGAAGAGCAATCCGGGTATGCGTCTGGCGTTGAATCTCTCGCCATCAACCGCGAGCGGAACCGGGTTTTCTCAGCAGGTTAAAGACCTTCTGGCAGAGTACAGTATTGAGGCCTGGCAGCTGGTCTTTGAAATTACCGAGAGCCATTCGCTGGTTAACGCCGATCAGGCGCGGCGAACGCTGCATGAACTTCAGGATCTGGGCTGTCGGGTGGCAATTGACGACTTCGGTACCGGCTATGCCAGCTACGCGCGTCTCAAGCATATTAGCGCCGATATTCTGAAAATCGACGGCAGCTTTATCCGCAATATTGCGACCAGCAGCCTGGATTACCAGATTGTCTCGTCTATCTGCCATCTGGCGCGGATGAAGAAAATGCGGGTAGTGGCGGAATACGTCGAGAACGAAGAGATTCGCACGGCGGCAATTGCGCTGGGGATTGATTATTTGCAGGGGTACGGTATTGGCAAGCCAGCTCCCCTGGAGGAGCTGGCGGTAGCGGAAACAGCGGCGTGTGAATCAGGCGGCGACGACTTCGTCGGGCTCCCGCTCCTCAGTGATTTTTAACAACCAGCCGGTGACGCTTTCCCAATACTGCTGCTCTTTTTCCAAATCGAGCAGCACCAGCGCGTTCTGGGTAAACCAGTCGTGCGGGAAGCAGAGCGTCCAGTGGTTCGCTTCCGTCGTCAGCTTCAGCGTCGGCGGCGTTGTCGTTGCCTGTCGCTGATTATTCAGCAGCACGCCAAGGCGCAGTAGCTGAATCATCGGCAGGAACTGTTTCTTTTTGAACAACGTAAAGCGCGGTAGCTCATCGAGCTTAATCGCCTTACGGTGGAAACGAACCAGCGTCGACATCAGGTACTGCTGCTCCTGGTTGAAGCCCGGCAGGTCGCTGTTTTGCAGAATATAGGCAGAGTGGCGATGCATACCGCTGTGGTTAATATTCAGCCCGACTTCATGCAGCATCGATGCCCATTTCAGCAGTGCGGTCAGCTGCGGATTGCCCAGTTTAGGGTTCTGCTCCAGCCACTGATCGTACATTTGCATGGTCGTTTCCAGTACGCGCTGCGCCTGTTCACGGTCGATGTTGTACTGATTTGCCAGGCTTTGCGCGGTGCGGCTGCGTACATCCTGGTGACGGAAGCGGCCTTCCATTTCATACAGCACGCCTTCACGCAGCGCGCCGTCGGAAAGACGAAGCTCTTTAATCGCCAGCGAATCAAACACGCCGCAGAGAATCGCCAGCCCGGGAACGAACACGCCTTTACGTTCTTCCGACAGGCCCGGCAGACTGAGGCTATTGAAGTTCTTATACTTCAGCACCTCTTCAACCAGCATCTCGAGTCGCTCTGGGGTGATAAACCCATCCTTTTCGCCCATCTCGACCAGCACTTCATGCGCCGCTTTGATGGTGCCTGACGCGCCCATGGCAAAATTCCAGCCCTGAATACGGTACTGCCATGCCAGCGTCTCCAGCTTCTGCACCGCTGCAAGGCGGGCACGCTGGAAGTTCTCACGGTTGATGGTCCCGGCGAGGAAGAACTGTTGCGCAAAACTCACGCAGCCCATGCGACGGCTTTCAACCAGGCGAGGTTCAAAGTCTTCACCGATCACCAGCTCAGTAGAGCCGCCGCCGATATCGATAACCAGCTTGCGGCCTTTTTCAGGCTGGGTGTGCTCTACGCCCATAAAAATCAGACGGGCTTCTTCGTTCCCGGAGATGATCTCAATGGGGTAAGGGATCACTTTTTCTGCACGCGTCAGAAACTCGGTGGCGTTAGCCGCCTGACGCAGGGTGTGAGTGCCCACGATGCAAACGCTGGAAGGGGAGAACCCCTGTAGGCGTTCAGCAAACAGTGACAGGCAGCTCAGCCCGCGTTCAATCGCCTCTTCGCTCAGCATGTTGTTTTCATCCAGCCCATCGGCCAGATGAACGCGCTGCTTCAGACGGCCGATAATCTGCATCGCGCCGTCGACAACGCGCGCGATAACCATATGAAAACTGTTCGAACCGAGATCAACCGCCGCAAACTCCTGCGGCCGGGGTGCTTTGCTTTTTATTGGCATAGGTTAGTCAGGTTGTTCAAGTAATTTGAGGTAATCGTAAATCGCCTGCTGCGCGCGGACCTTGCGTCGGTTTCCGCGTGGCACATAGCGATTACTCAGTTCTTTATCAATAAAGCGGGCCTTCACCGTATCACTGAACAGAATATCGATAATATCGAGGATCCGCTGTTTAAGACGCGGGTCGAGCAGCGGTGTGGCTACTTCGATACGGTAGTCGATATTTCGGGTCATCCAGTCAGCGGAGGAGAGATAAACGCGTTTATCGCCGCCGTTCTCAAAAATATAGATGCGATCGTGCTCAAGGAAACGGTCAACGATACTAATTACGCGAATATTATCGCTGATCCCTTCCAATTCTGGAATCAGAGAACACATGCCGCGGATGAGCAGATTAACCTGCACACCAGAACTGGAGGCCGCATACAGGCGATCGACCAGCCCTTTATCGACCAGGTTGTTCAGCTTCAGGGTGATCCCCGCGGCCTGGCCGTTTTGCGCATTGGCAATTTCACGGTCGATCATCTCGTAAAGCAGACGACGGGAGTTCTGCGGCGATACCAGCAGGTAGTCGAAGGTGACCGGGCGGTACGGGTTCTCAATAAAGTTGAACACCCGACGCACTTCATTGGTGATACGGGCATCGGCGGTGATTAACGAGTAGTCGGTGTAGATTCGCGCCGTTTTCTCGTTAAAGTTGCCGGTACCAATGTGCGCGTAGCGCACCACGTCATCGCCCTCTTTACGGGAGATAAGGAACAGCTTGGCGTGAATTTTCAGCCCCGGTGCGGAGAAGATAACGTGAACGCCCGCTTCGGTCAGGCGCTTCGCCCAATGGATGTTGGCCTCTTCATCAAAGCGCGCCTGCAGCTCCACGACCACGGTGACTTTTTTACCGTTGTGGGCGGCATGGATCATTGCATCAATAATGCGTGAGTCTTTCGCCACGCGGTAGATGTTGATCTTAATGGCCAGCACGCTCGGGTCAAACGATGCCTGACGCAGCAGCTCGAGCACGTGCTCAAAGGTGTGGTACGGGTAGTAGAGCAGCACATCGCGTTCGCGAATGGCATCGAAGCCGTTGCGGAACTTATCAAACCAGACGTGGCGCAGGCGCGGCATCGGCTTGTTGACCAGGTTGGCTTTGCCGACGTTCGGGAAGCCAATAAAGTCTTTAAAGTTATGATAGCGACCGCCCGGCACGATGGAGTCGTAGCGGGAAATGGTCAGCTTTTTACGCAACATTTCTACCATGGCGTCCGGCATATCGCGCTGATACACAAAGCGTACCGGCTCAGCGGTGAGACGCTGCTTCAGGCTTGAGGACATCAGCTCCATCAGGCTCGACTCCATCTCGTGTACCAGATCGTACTCGGCATCACGGGTCATTTTCATGGAGTAGGCGTTGAGGGCATCGTAGTCGAAGAAGCCTTTGAAGATGTCATCCAGACAGTAGCGAAGGATGTTATCGAGCAGGATCATCGGTTTACGACGGCGCGGCGTTTCGGGTGGCAGGTTAACGAAGCGCGGCACTTTATCTGACGGGATCTCCAGCAGCGCGTAGTTGATCTCATCGCCGCGGATGATTTCTACCGCCAGATAGGTGTAATCGTCTTTCAGGAACTGGACCAGGTCGGTCTCCCGGTTCAGCAGAATCGGGGTGATATGCTGGCGCAGATGCTGTTTAAAGTAGTGACGAAGCCAACCCTGTTGATTAACGGAAAGCTGACGTTCGTTAATCAGGAAGATTTGGTTGCGGGCCATCTCCAGCAAGAGTTCGTTGTACAGGCCATCAAACTCTTGATCGGCTTTCAGCACCCGAGCCTGAATACGGCTCAGCAGGTGACGGGAATGCGTGGTCACGCCCTGTTCTTCACTAATGATGATGCGGCGCTTCAGCTCTGCAAAGCGGACCTTATAGAATTCGTCGAGGTTGTTGGAGTAGATCCCCAGAAAACGCATGCGCTCAATCAGCGGGTTACTTTTGTCTGCCGCTTCCTGGAGGACGCGCTCGTTGAATGACAACCAGCTCAGTTCTTTTTCGATGTACAGTTTTTCCTGACCCATTACTACTTACACTCCGGTTTGTTCACGGGACGCGGCAAAGTCGTCTCACTGTTTATATTGCTAGCTTTGCCGGGCTATGTCCAACTGTGTCATCTAAGTATGACAGTTATCCTGATTTGCATAAAAAAGAGGGCCATAAGGCCCTCTTAGTAAGGTAGCCCGGCCGAACGAAGTGACGCCGGGGAGATACCCCGGAGTCGACGCTGACGCGTCTCGTCCGGGCTACAGGATTTATTCTGCTGCATGGCCTTCCGGTGGCAGCTTCACGTCATCCAGCCAGGCATGGTTATCCTGCATCTTCAGACGACCATTGAGGAACCAACCCACCACCAGAGGATAGATAGCGTGCTCCTGCGCCTGAACGCGAGAGGTGATTTCCTCTTCATCATCGCCGTCGAAAACCGGTACCTTGGCCTGCAAAATGACCGGTCCGCCGTCCAGTTCTTCGGTAACAAAGTGTACCGAGGTGCCGTGTTCCGTATCGCCGTTATCGAGCGCCTGACGATGGGTATTCAGCCCTGGGTATTTCGGCAGCAGGGAAGGGTGGATGTTGAGCAGTTTGCCCTGATAGTGCTGAACGAACTCAGCGCTCAGAATGCGCATGTAGCCCGCCAGCACTACGACATCGGGCGCATAGGCGTCAATTTCATGCATCAGCTCGCGGTCAAAGGCTTCGCGGCTGGCAAACTGACTTGCCGCCAGTGCGTGCTGGGGAATGCCCGCCTCGCGCGCCCGCTCAAGGCCGAACGCATCGGCCTTATTGCTAAATACCGCTCGAATGGTGCCAGGAATCCTTTTCTGCTCGCAGGCGTCAATTAGCGCCTGTAAGTTGCTGCCGCTGCCGGAAATCAGCACCACGATATTTTTCATTTATTCGATGACCACACGCTGTTCGGAATCAGAGGCTTTGATATAGCCGATTTTCCACGCGTTTTCACCTTTTTCGTTCATCAGCGCAATGGCTTTGTCAGCCTGGTCAGCCGCCAGCGCGATAACCATGCCCACGCCGCAGTTGAAGGTACGGTACATTTCATGCTGACTTACGTTACCGGCATCCTGTAGCCAGTTGAATACTGCTGGCCACTGCCAGGAGGATTCATCAATAACGGCTTGGGTATTGTCTGGCAGCACGCGCGGGATATTTTCCCAGAAGCCGCCACCTGTCAGGTGCGCAATGGCGTGAACATCAACGCTGGCGATCAGTTCCAGGATAGATTTCACATAGATGCGGGTCGGAGCCAGCAGATGGTCAGCCAGGGTTTTGCCTTCAAGCTGGGTGGTGTCCGGGTTGCAGCCGCTGACTTCAACAATTTTACGCACCAGCGAATAGCCGTTGGAGTGCGGGCCGCTGGAGCCGAGGGCAATCAGCACGTCACCGTCGGTCACTTTGCTGCCATCAATGATTTCTGATTTCTCAACGACGCCAACGCAGAAACCGGCCACATCGTAATCTTCACCGTGGTACATGCCCGGCATTTCAGCGGTTTCGCCGCCAACCAGCGCACAGCCAGACTGCAGGCAGCCTTCAGCGATGCCGTTGATAACGCTGGCTGCGGTATCGACGTCGAGCTTACCGGTCGCATAGTAGTCGAGGAAGAACAGTGGCTCAGCGCCCTGGACCACCAGGTCGTTTACGCACATCGCCACGAGATCGATCCCGATGGTGTCGTGACGTTTTAAATCCATCGCTAAACGCAATTTGGTACCAACGCCGTCAGTGCCGGAAACCAGCACCGGTTCGCGATATTTTTGTGGCAGCGCGCACAGTGCGCCGAAACCGCCTAATCCACCCATCACTTCTGGACGGCGAGTTTTCTTCACCACCCCTTTGATACGGTCAACCAGAGCGTTTCCTGCGTCAATATCAACACCGGCATCTTTATAGCTGAGAGAGGTTTTGTCGGTCACTGCTAAGTCTCCACGCGTTTGCGATAGCAAGAAAAATCGGCGCAATTCTATCAGTCCAGGCAAACGTTTGCGAGCCTATTCTGATCCCAATTTTCGTGGCCCGGTTTTTCCATCGTTTCCATCAATATATCGGTCAAATATGATACTGCTCACGAAAATGAAACCGGGTACACCCTTGTTCTTGCATCCATTACGGCGAATCCACATCATGTCACTGAAACCGGTTTCTGTTTTTGTTTCAGCAGAGCCAATAGCAGATGTGAAAACGGCCACAAGGGATGAACGGAATGAAGATTGCTGCCTTTGATATTGGAGGTACGGCGTTAAAGATGGGCGTTGTTGCCGTAAGCGGTGAACTGCTCGAAAAAGGAAAACAGCCCATCAGCGACAGCGATGGCGACCAGATTCTGGCGGCAATGGAAAGTTGGATTGCGGCCCATCCTGAATGCACCGGTATCGCTATCAGCGCGCCGGGCTACGTTAACCCCCATACCGGTTATATCGAAATGGGCGGTGCCATTCGTAAATTCGATAACTTTGCCATTAACGCGTGGCTGGAAGAACGAACCGGGCTTCCGGTCGCTATTGAGAACGATGCGAACTGTGTGCTGTTGGCCGAGCGCTGGCAGGGCAAGGCTCGCGACATGGCTAACTGCCTGGTGATGACCATCGGCACCGGCATCGGCGGCGCTATCTTCTGTAACAACCAACTGGTGCACGGCGCCCGTTTTCGCGCTGGCGAATTCGGTTATATGCAAACCACCCGTCCCGGCGCTCGCGACGTCCGTCGCTACTCTATGAATGAAAACTGCACGTTGCGCGTGCTGCGCTATCGCTACGCGCAGCATATCGGCAAAACGCAGGACGAGGTGACGGGCGAGGAAATTTTTGACCGCTTTGAGGCGGGGGATGCCGTCTGTCAGCGACTGGTGTCGGAGTTTCTCAATGATATCGGCACCGGCCTTTATAACCTGGTGAACCTGTTTGACCCGCAGACCATTTTCATCGGTGGCGGCATCGTGGAGCGGCCTGGCTTCCTGGCGCTGATGCGCGAATATTTGGCCTGGTTCGGCATCGCTGAATATATCGATACCGTCAGCCACGGCAACGACGCCGGGCTTATCGGCGCGGTTTACCATTTCAATCAGCACTATTCGCAGCGACAACTTACTGTTTAACGAGGGAAAGATATGTCTGGATTTAAAGCTGGGTTTCTCTGGGGCGGCGCGGTAGCCGCACACCAACTTGAAGGCGGTTGGCAGGAAGGCGGGAAGGGCGTGAGCGTGGCGGACGTGATGACCGCCGGGGCGCACGGCGTGCCGCGCGAAATTACCAACGGCGTCCTGCCAGGAAAAAATTATCCAAACCACGAAGCCATCGACTTTTACCACCGTTATAAAGACGATCTGAAGCTGTTCGCCGAAATGGGCTACAAGTGCTTCCGTACCTCTATTGCCTGGACGCGTATTTTCCCTAACGGCGACGAGCTGACGCCGAACGAAGCGGGCCTGCAGTTCTATGATGACCTGTTCGACGAATGCCTGAAGCTCGGCATCGAGCCGGTCATTACCCTGTCGCACTTCGAGATGCCGTATCACCTGGTCACCGAGTACGGCGGCTGGCGCAACCGTAAGCTGATTGAATTCTTCGTTCGCTTTGCCAAAGTGGTGTTTACCCGTTACCAGCACAAAGTGAAGTACTGGATGACGTTCAACGAAATCAACAACCAGGCGAACTTCCACGAAGATTTTGCGCCGTTCACCAACTCTGGCCTGAAGTATCAGCCGGGTGAAGACCGCGAGCCGGTGATGTATCAGGCCGCACACTATGAGCTGGTGGCGAGCGCGCTGGCGGTGAAAGTCGGGCATGAAATCAACCCTGCGCTGCAAATTGGCTGCATGATTGCCATGTGCCCAATCTACCCGCTGAGCTGCGCGCCGAATGACATGATGATGGCGATGAACGCCATGCACCGTCGCTACTGGTTCACCGACGTGCACGTGCGCGGCAAGTATCCGCAGCATCTGCTGAACTACTTCGAGCGTCGTGGTTTTGAACTCGATATCACCGATGAAGACCGCCAGGCGCTGACTGAGGGCTGCGTCGACTACATCGGCTTTAGCTACTATATGTCGTTTGCCACCAAAGCCACCGACGATAACCCGCAGCTCGACTACGACGAAACCACCAGTCTGGTTTCCAACCCGTACGTACAGAAATCTGACTGGGGCTGGCAGATTGACCCAGTGGGTCTGCGCTACTCCCTGAACTGGTTCTATGACCACTATCAGCTGCCGCTGTTTATCGTGGAGAACGGCTTTGGGGCGATTGACGTGCTGGAGAGCGACGGCACGGTGAACGACCAGTACCGCATCGACTATCTTGCTGCGCATATTGCTGAAATGAAAAAAGCGGTCGTGGAAGATGGCGTGGATCTGATGGGCTACACCCCGTGGGGCTGCATCGACCTGGTTTCCGCCGGTACCGGCGAAATGAAGAAACGCTACGGCTTTATTTATGTCGATAAAGACAACGAAGGCAACGGCACGCTGGCGCGCAGCCGTAAAAAATCTTTTGCCTGGTATCAGAAGGTGATTGCGACCAACGGTAGCGAGCTCTAACTCGCTGAATACGTAATATAAAACCCCGCGAGTCGGGGTTTATTTTTATCCTGTCTTATACTCTCTGAGGACCCATTCGCCGCTTTGCTTGATCCTGGTCAATCATCATAGGTATGGCGCAATCGGAAAAAAGCGGTATAATCCCGCGATTTTTTTTGTGGCTGCCCCATCTAAAGGAGAAAGAGAATGAAGATTGTGGAAGTTAAACACCCACTCGTCAAACACAAGCTGGGCCTGATGCGCGAGAACGACATCAGCACCAAACGCTTCCGTGAACTCGCCTCCGAAGTCGGCAGCCTGCTGACTTATGAAGCTACCGCCGGTCTGGAAACCGAGAAAGTGACCATCGAAGGCTGGAATGGTCCGGTAGAAATCGACCAGATCAAAGGTAAGAAAATTACCGTTGTGCCAATCCTGCGTGCAGGCCTGGGCATGATGGACGGCGTACTGGAAAACGTACCAAGCGCGCGTATCAGCGTGGTCGGTATGTACCGCGACGAAGAGACGCTGGAGCCGGTTCCTTACTTCCAGAAGCTGGTCTCTAATATCGATGAGCGTATGGCGCTGATCGTTGACCCGATGCTGGCAACCGGCGGCTCCGTTATCGCTACCATCGACCTGCTGAAAAAAGCGGGCTGCTCCAGCATTAAGGTGCTGGTGCTGGTAGCTGCGCCGGAAGGTATCGCGGCGCTGGAAAAAGCGCATCCGGACATCGAGCTGTACACCGCGTCGATTGACCAGGGCCTGAACGAGCACGGATACATTATTCCGGGCCTCGGCGATGCCGGCGATAAGATTTTTGGTACTAAGTAAACGAAAAAATAAAAAGAGCCGACTTTGATAGTCGGCTTTTTTTTGAATAAAAAAACTCAGACTAATAACACAGAGGAAAACACAATGACGCGCCGTGCAATTGGGGTAAGCGAAAGACCACCGTTGTTACAGACCATCCCGCTTAGCTTGCAGCATTTATTCGCCATGTTTGGCGCAACCGTGCTGGTGCCAGTCCTGTTTCACATCAACCCGGCCACCGTCCTGCTGTTCAACGGTCTCGGAACGCTGCTGTATCTCTTCATCTGTAAAGGCAAAATCCCGGCTTATCTGGGCTCCAGCTTTGCCTTTATCTCCCCGGTACTGCTGCTGCTGCCGTTAGGCTACGAAGTGGCGCTGGGCGGCTTTATTATGTGCGGCGTGCTGTTCTGCCTGGTCTCCTTCATCGTGAAAAAAGCGGGCACCGGCTGGCTTGACGTGATGTTCCCTCCTGCGGCGATGGGCGCAATCGTTGCCGTTATTGGCCTGGAACTGGCGGGCGTTGCGGCTAACATGGCGGGGCTGCTGCCGCCGGACGGTCAGTCTGCGGATACTAAAACCATCATCATCTCCCTGGTGACGCTAGGTGTAACCGTGTTTGGCTCGGTGCTGTTCCGTGGCTTCCTGGCCATTATCCCGATTCTTATCGGCGTGCTGGTGGGCTATGCGCTCTCCTTCGTGATGGGCGTCGTGGACACCACCCCGATTGCCGAGGCGCACTGGTTCGCGCTGCCAACCTTCTATACCCCACGCTTTGAGTGGTTTGCCATCTTCACTATCCTGCCAGCGGCGCTGGTGGTTATTGCCGAACACGTCGGCCACCTGGTGGTGACGGCGAACATCGTCAAGAAAGACCTGATTCGTGACCCTGGCCTGCACCGCTCGATGTTTGCGAACGGTCTCTCCACCGTGATCTCCGGTTTCTTTGGCTCTACCCCGAACACCACCTACGGCGAAAACATCGGCGTGATGGCGATTACTCGCGTGTACAGCACCTGGGTTATCGGCGGTGCGGCAATCATTGCGATTCTGCTCTCCTGCGTTGGTAAGCTGGCGGCGGCGATTCAGATTATCCCACTGCCGGTCATGGGCGGTGTTTCTCTGCTGCTGTACGGGGTCATCGGGGCTTCCGGTATCCGCGTGCTGATCGAATCCAAAGTGGACTACAGCAAAGCGCAGAACCTGATCCTGACCTCCGTTATCCTGATCATCGGCGTGAGCGGCGCGAAAGTGCACATCGGCGCGGCTGAGCTGAAAGGCATGGCGCTGGCGACGATCGTGGGTATTTGTCTGAGTCTGGTCTTCAAACTGATCAGCGTCCTACGCCCGGAAGAAGTGGTGCTGGACGCGGAAGACAGTGAAACCTCTAAGTCGTGATCCTAAAGCCGGGCGGATCGCCGCCCGGTTCTCTCCCCAGCTATTTCTGTGTTAAACTCTTCCCGTTTTTTCGTAAGCCCATGTTGAGGTCTCCTCTGAACGCACCGGCACAGCTTTCTTTGCCACTTTATCTTCCTGATGATGAAACCTTTGCGAGTTTCTTCCCAGGCGATAACCCTTCTTTACTTGCTGCACTGCAAAACGTGCTGCGGCAGGAACACAGCGGATACATCTATATCTGGGCGCGCGAAGGCGCCGGGCGCAGCCATTTGCTGCACGCGGCCTGTGCCGAACTCTCCCAGCGCGGCGATGCTGTGGGCTACGTTCCGCTGGATAAACGCACCTGGTTTGTGCCGGAAGTGCTGGAAGGGATGGAGCAGCTTTCGCTGGTTTGCATCGATAACATCGAGTGCGTGGCGGGAGACGAATTGTGGGAAATGGCGATTTTTAATCTCTATAATCGGATCTTAGAGTCGGGCAACACCCGCTTGCTGATCACCGGCGATCGCCCGCCGCGTCAGTTGAATTTGGGTCTGCCGGATCTTGCTTCGCGCCTCGACTGGGGGCAAATCTACAAGCTCCAGCCGCTGTCTGATGAAGATAAATTACAGGCCTTGCAATTACGTGCTCGTCTGCGCGGCTTTGAAATGCCGGACGATGTGTGTCGCTTCATGCTTAAACGCCTGGATCGCGAAATGCGCACGCTGTTCCAGACGCTGGATCAGCTCGATCATGCCTCCATTACCGCTCAGCGCAAGCTAACCATTCCGTTTGTGAAAGAGATTCTGAAGCTGTAGTACATTTCCCGGCGGCGCTTCGCTTGGCCGGGCTACACGAAGCAGTAGCCCAGCCGAACACAGTGACGCCGGGTTTACTCTCTAATATCCAGATCGTTAAGCAAATGCTGCATCAGCAGCGGAATTGGCCTGCCTGATGCCACGCTTTTCCCCCCTTCGCGCCACAGCGCCGTACCGCTGACATCCAGATGCGCCCACGGAATATCTGCCGGGCAGAAGTGGTGAAGCAGCCAGGCCGCAGAGGCGCTGATCGCTGCGTTGTTGGTCGGCGTATTGCATAGATCGGCAATGGCGCTCTCCGTTTGCTTTTTCAACCTGGCATCCAGCGGCAGCGACCAGACTTCATCGCCACTCTGTTCCCCGGCGGTGGTTAAGGCTGAACGCAACGCGTTATCTTGGGTCATCAGCCCGCTCAGCTCATAGCCCAGCGCTTTAACCACCGCACCGGTTAGCGTGGCGAGGTCGATAATATACTGCGTTTGCGCATGACGCTGGCTGGCCCAGGCGATAGCGTCGGAGAGCACCAGGCGGCCTTCGGCGTCGGTATTATTAATTTCCACCGTCATGCCGTTACAGGCGCGGGCCACGCTGCCCGGCTGCATGGCGTCGGGGCCGATGGCGTTTTCCGCCAGCGCCAGTACGCCCATCACCCGCACCGGTAATTTAAGCTCAGCGATGCAAAGCATCAGCCCAAGGACGTTGGCCGCACCGCACATGTCATACTTCATGGTGTACATGCCCGCGCCTTCTTTCAGCCACAGGCCGCCAGTGTCGAAAGTCACGCCCTTGCCGACATAGCTGCGCACCGGGCCATGGCTCGCCCCTTCGTAATGAATGGCCAGCAGGCGCGGTGGGCGGCTGGCACCCTTGCCTACCGCATGCAGCAGGCCAAGGCCTTGTTCGACAATGGCCTTTTCATCCAGCACTTCACAACGCAGGGTAGGGAAGGGGGCGCACAGACGCTGGGCTTCTTCCACCACATACTGCGGCGTGCACTGCTCGGAAGGGGTATCCGCCAGGCGGCGGGCGGCAATCATGCCGTTGGCTATCGCCTGCTGTTGGCTGAACAGGGTTTCAAGACGTGCCTGTTCAGCGTCGGAACAGAAAGCATCAATATGCGTCAGGCGTACATCGCTTCGTGCGGACGTTTTCAGCCCGAGGTCCGTCAAGGTGTGGGCCTGGTTAAACAGGAAACGCAACGTTTTAGTCAGGGCCGTATTGTGAATGTACGTACAGTCGAGCAGCACGTTGCTGCATATCGGCGTGGCAAACAGCGGACGCAGGAAGGTGAGCAGCGAGTCGGTCAGGCTGTCCTGCCAGGCGTTTTGCGGCACGATGGTGATACGGGCGAATGGCCCACAGCCGAAACCGGTGTCCGCCAGCTTTCCCTGGGCTGCGCGCGCCGTCATCTCGGCAATCAGCGGGTTATTGCGCAGCACATCCTGCTGGAGCAAAGGGCTGTCGGGCCAGGTGATGAGATGGCTCTGTTCTTGCTCGCTTCCGAGCGTCGTCACTAAGCGGTAGTTAATCATCGTTTATTCCTCGATAGGGGCGCGAATGCGGTCGGCATAGGCCTGCATCCAGGCGTCGTCTACCGGCTGATAATGGGTTTTCTCTTTAACGCGCTCGGCGCGGAACACCGTCAGCGGCTGAGTGGCGGTGGCCACCACAAACGAGAAGGTTTTGATGTTGGTTGCCGCGCCGAACTCGCCTTTGCGGTTCATGCAAACCACGGAGAGATCCCCCGCACGGCCAAAGCGCGACATCAGCTTATCTTCCAGTTCGTACACCACCGAATCCGCCGCCTGCTGTGGGGTCATACCCTGTTCCATTCGGCGGACGATTTCGTAGCTGGTGCAGCCTTTCATTAAATCTTCGCCCACGCCGGTGGCGGTAGCCGCGCCGATAAGGCTGTCGCAGTAGAAGCCGGAACCGATAATCGGTGAGTCGCCAATTCGTCCGCGTTTTTTCATAAACAGGCCGCTGGTGGAGGTGGCCACGCTCATCGAGCCCTTTTTGTCGAGAGCGATAACGCCGACGGTGTCGTGACCGTCGTAGGGGCTTAGCCCTTTGTCCAGCGTCTCTCGGCAGCGTTTACGGTAGTGCTGCATCGCGCGTTCGGTGAGCATTTTTTTCTCGGTAAAGCCCTGGCTCAGCGCCCATTCGCGCGCGCCCTGGCCAACCAGCAGCGAGTTATAGCGCTGGCGACCCAGCGCCTGCGCTACTTTCACCGGGTTAGCGATGTCGACCAGATTACCCACCGCGCCAAAGGCCAGCGTATCGCCGTCCATCCAGGCGGCGTCCAGTTCTACCTCGCCGTTCTCGGTTGGCAGGCCGCCATAGCCTACCGATTTGTAGAACGGAAAATCTTCTACTGCGACCACGGCATCCACCACGGACGTTGCTGCTGCACTGCCTGCTGCCAGCGCGGACGCCGACTCCTCTACGCCTTCCAGCGCCATACGCCAGGTTGCAATAATTCCCCACATCTTTTTGTTACTCCTGTTTTGCTAGCGTGCTGGATTCCTCAACGGTACTGATCTCCGCATTACGGTACTGCTTATCGACGATGCGCATAAACGGCAGGTACAGCATCGCGCCAATCAGCAGGTTAATGATTTGCATCACGCTGCCGGAAATATGCCCGGTAACGATAAATCCGCTGATCACCGGCGGCAGCGTCCACGGGATAAACACCCCGGTGGTCACGGCGACGGCACCCACTTTCATCGCCAGATACTGGATAGTCACCAGCACCAGTGGTACCAGGTTGAACGGGATAAGCATGATGGGGTTCATAATCACCGGCAGGCCGAAAAGCACCGGTTCGTTGATGTTGAAGATGGATGCCCCCGCGCCCAGTCGCGCCACTTCGCGCATGTTTTTACTGCGTGCGAAAATCAGCATGGCGATGACCAGCGACAGCGTGGCCCCTGCACCACCCATCCAGATCATGTCGAAAAATTGTTCGGTAATAATGTGCGGCGGTGTGACGCCTGCCTGAATGGCTGCAATGTTGTCGGTCTGGTTTTCCATCCACAGCGGACGGATGATGCCGTTGACCATCGAACCCGAGTTAATCCCCACTGACCACAGAATGGTGATGCTGAATACGGTCATCAGTGCGCCAAAATAGGAGGTGCCGAAGTGGCGAACCGGGGTGGCGACGACGTCATAAATGAACTGGTGAATGGTGCTGTAGTGGGTGTTCTCAAAGCCGATGCGAATTGCCAGCACCAGAATCATCACCACCAGTGCCGGAATCAGTGCAGCGAAAGATTCCTGTACCGCAGGTGGTACCCCTTCCGGCATTTTGATGACCAGTTTTTTGCGCTTCAGCCAGCAGAACAGCTCGGTCCACAGCAGTGAGCCAATCATGGCGACGAACAGACCTTTGGTGCCAATCCATTCAACCGGCATCACGGTAATGCCGCCGTTTTCGGCAACCTTAATAAACGGTGTCAGGATCAGGAAGCAGACCAGCGCCAGAATGCCGCTGGAGATGCGGTCATCGCCGTAGTGCTCTGCGAGTCGGTAGGCGACAAGGAAGCTGATAAACAGCGACATGGTAGAGAAGACCGCGTTAAACGGGATCTCGATAATGGCGCTCCAGCTTGCGCCGAAGGTGCTGGACATAAACTGCTGATAGCCCTGATTCGGGAACGACGAGATAACCAACAGAATGGAGCCGACGATAATAAACGGCATAAAGGAAACATAGGCACCGCGGATGGCGCCAAGATGACGTTGCTGCGCGGTTTTCGCCGCAATCGGCATCAATTTCTCTTCTAAAAATCCCAGAACATTGTTCATTGTGAACTCCGTATAAGATTAACGGACATTGTGTGTGTTATGTAATAGAAAACGACGAAAGGGATTATGGGAGAAAGCCTGGCCCGGAAAGGTGAAACGGGTCACAATGCATCGACTTGATTCATATAAATCTCATATGATTAGTTATAAATACCTCAAGGAAAGCCATGGAAATTAAGCTGCATGCTAACGCGACAACGACACCGCGTATTCGCAAATACCTCCAGGAATCGGACAAAAGTGACCGTGAACTGGCGCTGGAACTGGGTATTTCCGTCACGACAGTACGGCGCTGGCGTAAGCGTGAGCAGACGGCGGATAAAAGCACGACGCCTGTGGTGATACACAAAGTGATGAGACAAGAGCAGATTGTGTTGATTAATGCGCTGCGCGAAATTCTCCGCGCGCCGTTAGACGATCTGCTGTTTATGGTGCAGGAAGGGCTAGGCATTCCGCTGTCCCGCGCGACGCTCAGCCGTTACCTGACGCCGTCTTATCCGAAAAATGGTGAGGCCATACTGCAAGGTAAGAAGGCGCTTAAAGCGGGCATTCGGCCACAAACGCTGGCGCTGCATTACCGCTTTTTGTCGCTGCATATGGACGATGACGGTGACCATCACCTGCTGTGGGCGCAGGAGCCCGTAAGCGGCTGGTGTGCGGCGCGCATCTACTCGGGTATGTCATCGCCGCTGGTTATCCACTGGCTGGATGCGGTGCTGGAACAGTTTCCGGGTGATATCCAATCTGTTGAGATTAAAAGTGATGAGTGGTTAAGCGAAACGTATATTACCGCGCTAAGTCAGCATCTGGCCGAGCGCGAGATAAACGTCAGCGTAACGACGACGGAACGGAAGCATCAGGCGGTGGCGGTCACCGTACCGCTGGTGGCGATTATCCCCGCGCTGCGCGCTTGTACGTCGGATGAACTCGTCGTGAAGCTGTGCGCGTTATTTAACGGCGGCAAGGAACAGAAAAAACTGGGGAATATGACGCCGCAGGCTTTTCTGGAAGCGCTGCGGCCTTAGGGGGAATCAGCGGACGATTTCCAGGACCTGCTCCGGTGGGCGGCCAATGCGTGCCTGCCCGTTGTGGACCACGATAGGGCGCTCAATCAGTTTCGGGTTCTCTACCATCGCCTGAATAAGCTGTTTTTCGCTAAGCTGGCTATCGGCAAGGTTCAGCGACTTGTAGAGATCTTCTTTCTGGCGCATCAGTTCGCGTGCGCTGCCAAGCCCCAGCATCTTGATCAGCTTGCCGATCGTGTCGGCATCCGGTGGCGTGTCGAGGTAAAGCACGACCTCAGGGTCGATACCGTTATCCTTCAGCAGGCTTAAGGTCTCGCGGCTCTTTGAGCAGCGCGGGTTGTGATAAATCGTGACCGAATCCGTCATCGTCTCTCCTATTACATTTTCTGATAAGGGCGGAAGCGTTCCTGCAGCTGACGCAGCTGATCGATACGGGCATCGTAACGAGCCTGCTGCAGACTGCGCAATTTCACCTGCGCGCTGGCCGCGCTGAGCATGGAAATTGCCTGGTCGAGCCTTCCCACCAACGCCATATTCTCGGCGCGAGCGGCCAGCTCCTGGTCTCGGTTACCCAGTGCGGCTTCCGCCTGGGCGAGCAAATCCCAGCCGTTGGTGTCGTCTTTATTGTTAAAGGTGTAGCGATTAAGAATGGTTGCCGCTTCCGCTGGCTGCCCGCCTTCAAGCAGGGCGTTAGCTAGGTTGAGCTGTAGTACCGGGTTCGTGCGCAGTTCACGGGCATTCTTCAGACGAGTAATGGCCTCGTTGGTTTTCTTCTGCCCGAGATCGATATCCGTTGCCAGGTCAAGATACCAGGCGTTTTGCGGATCGGCACTCAGCAACGGCTGAAGCTGTTTGCTTGCTTCGGCGTAGTTCTTGGCTTCCATTGCCAGCAGCGCACGTCCGTACTGGGCGGCATGCTGTTCGCGAATATTGCCCTTCGACCAACCGTCAAGCAGGTCGCTGCCGAGCTGGTTTTGCCCGGAGTTGTACATGCCCAGCGTACGTGCTTTGGCAAAGTAGAAATCCGCGGAAGATTGCACGACCACCGGGCGCATCTGGTTTGCACGGTTACGCGCATCGGCCAGACGGCTTTCCGGCAGGGGGTGAGTCAGCAGCATTTCCGGTGGTCGCGATGAGTAACGCGACTGGTCGAGCAGCTTTTCCATAAAGGCCGGCATGGCCTGTGGGTCGAAGCCTGAACGTTGCAGTACCTGAATACCAATACGGTCAGCTTCTTCTTCATTCTGTCGGGTAAAGCTGATGATGCCCTGTTGGGTGCCCGCCAGCGTACCGCTTAATGCGGCCATACCCGCCTGTGGGCTGGCCATAGCCAGCAGAATTGAGCCGAGCGCGCCGACCCAGGTCAGCGGAGCGTTGCGCTTTTGGTCTTCCATTGCGCGCGCAAGGTGGCGCTGCGTCACGTGGGAGATTTCGTGCGCCATAACCGAAGCCAGCTGGCTCTCGGTGTCAGAATAGCGGAACAACGCCGAGTGCAGCACCACGTTACCGCCGAAGAAGGCGAAGGCGTTGATATCGTCGTTATTAATCAGATAAAAGTGGAACGGTGTCCGCACGGAAAACGCGTGCGAGACCAGACGCATGCCGAGTGAGTTGATGTACTGGACCAACAGCGGGTCGTTAATCAGCGGCGCGCTTCCGCGCAGCTGGCGTACGTAATAATCCCCCATCTGCATCTCCTGACCAATGGAGAGCGTGCTTCCTGCGGAGGTGCCCATATCCGGGAGGTTGTCCGCAGAATCTGCAAAGGCGGGAGCAATTTGCCCGAGCGCAAGCGTTGCAATAAGGGATGCCAACAGCGTTTTTTTCAACTGCCTGAACATAACCTCTGTCCTGTAATGTGGGGATGTGCCTGTTTTGACCAACAGCCTAATGTTACGTTCCATTATGTGCTGCTTTGGGAGTGTATCTATCTGCTCACGGGTTGAAAATGATAATCGCGTGATTGTTGGGATAAATATAAAAAGCGGAGTCTTTTTTGTGACACTTCGATACAATTCATCTTCTGTGTGAAAGCAACACGTTCAGGGAATCGATTTATGCTCGAGATGTTGATGCAGTGGTACCGCCGCCGATTTAGTGACCCGGAGGCGATCGCGCTGCTGGTTATTCTGGTGGCAGGTTTTTGCATTTTGTTCTTCTTCAGCGGCCTGTTGGCGCCGCTGCTGGTTGCGCTAGTGCTGGCCTACCTGCTGGAGTGGCCGACCGTCCGTCTGGAGCGGCTGGGCTGGTCTCGTACCTGGGCTACTACCGCGGTGATGGTGCTGTTTATCGGCATTCTGCTGCTGATGGCCTTTGTGGTAATGCCGATTGCCTGGCAGCAGGGGATTAACCTTATCCACGATATGCCCGGCATGCTGAATAAACTCTCCGATTTTGCCGCCACGCTGCCGCGTCGTTACCCTGCATTGATGGATGCGGGCATTATTGATGCGATGGCTGAAAACATGCGTACGCGCATGCTGACGCTGGGCGATTCGGTGGTCAAATATTCCGTCGCTTCGCTGGTCGGGCTGCTGACGCTCGCGGTCTATCTGGTGCTGGTGCCGCTGATGGTCTTCTTCCTGGTGAAGGATAAAGAGCAAATGCTGAACGCCGTGCGCCGCGTGCTGCCGCGCAACCGGGGCCTGGCGGGGCAGGTGTGGAAAGAGATGAATCAGCAGATTACCAACTATATCCGCGGTAAGGTGCTGGAGATGATCGTCGTTGGGGTTGCTACGTGGCTTGGCTTCCTGATGTTTGGTCTTAACTACTCGCTGCTGCTTGCCGTGCTGGTTGGGCTGTCGGTACTTATTCCTTATATCGGCGCATTTGTGGTCACCATTCCGGTGGTCTGCGTGGCGCTGTTCCAGTTTGGCCTGGGCACCGAGTTCTGGAGCCTGTTTGCGGTCTATCTGATTATTCAGGGGCTGGACGGAAACCTGCTGGTACCGGTGTTGTTCTCCGAAGCCGTGAACCTTCACCCGCTGGTGATTATTCTTTCGGTGGTGATTTTCGGCGGGCTGTGGGGCTTCTGGGGCGTGTTCTTTGCGATTCCGCTGGCCACGCTGATTAAAGCGGTGGTGCACGCCTGGCCGGATGGGCTGGTGACGGAAGAAGATGTGTCGAATTGACGTGTAGCCCGGGCGAGGCGTTTACGCCGACCCCGGGGAAATCCCGGCGTCGCTGCGCTCGGCCGGGCTACGTTATTGGGTTAAGCGTTTGCCTGCAGCCAGCCCAGCACGATGTCGTGGTGGTTGGTGGTCTTGAAGTCGTCAAAGACGTGCTCGACTTTACCATCTGCGTCAATCAGGAAGCTGGTGCGGTGAATGCCGTCATAGGTTTTGCCCATAAAGGTTTTTTCACCCCAGATGCCAAACTGCTCGCAAACCTGGTGATCTTCATCGGAGAGCAGCGTGAAGTTCAGCAGCTCTTTTTCGGCAAAGCGGGAGAGCTTTTCAGGCTTATCGGTGCTGATGCCCAGCACTTCAACGCCCACTTTTTTCAGCTCATCCATATTGTCGCGAAGGCCGCAGGCCTGCACGGTGCAGCCAGGGGTCATTGCTTTCGGGTAGAAATAGACCAGAACACGTTGTCCCTGGAAGTCGGTTAAATTTACCTGCTCGCCGTCTTGATCGGGCAAACTAAATTTCGGTGCGATATCACCGGCTTTCAGTGGGTTCATTACTCAGCTCCATCCTGTTCGTCATGCTGTGAATAATTGATCACGTTTATACTGCCTTGTGCATTGAGTTCTGTACATAGGGCTTTGAACGCTTGCTCAATATTTGATGCATTTTTCGTAGCGGGACTGTGGGCCGTAATCTGGATGAACAGCTGCGCGACGCCTTCGTTATCGCCCGGCTGCGTGCGTGACACCAGCTCGGCAATGTTCATCTCCCAGCTATCAAACAGCGCGGTAAAGCGCTCAATAATATGCGGCGAATCAGGCACCTCGACCTGCACCCAGACCGTTGCCGGCATCGCCGGACGTGGACGCGCGGTGGTACGTTTCATCACGATAAGCAGATCCAGCTCTGCGCCTTTTAGCGGCAAGGTGGACTCAATCAGCGTAATCGCATTCCAGGAACCGGAAAGCAGCATAATAAAAGTGAACTCATCCCCCAGCATGGCCAAGCGACTGTCTTCGATATTACAGCCGCAGCTGCTCACGTGACGGGTAATCGTATTGACGATGCCAGGGCGATCCGCGCCCAGGGCTGTAATGACCAGATAGTGTTGTAATGAGGCTGTCAAACCTGTTCTTCCTTTAAAAAGGTGCGGTATTCCTTAGGAAAGCATAAAAAAAACCGGCATACAACATTCTGAAGGGCTTCAGTCTCTTGCTTTTATTACAAGACCAAACGTACCATTGAGATTCATGTCCGCACGTCAGCACAGAGGATGGCCCATGTTCACGGGAAGTATTGTAGCGCTTGTCACGCCGATGGATGAAAAAGGTAATGTCGACCGTTCAAGCCTGAAAAAACTGATTGATTACCATGTCGCCAGCGGAACCTCGGCGATTGTCTCGGTAGGGACTACCGGCGAATCAGCAACGCTCAGCCACGAAGAGCATGGCGATGTCGTGATGACCACGCTGGAGCTGGCCGACGGCCGCATTCCGGTTATCGCGGGAACGGGGGCAAATGCAACCGCAGAGGCGATCAGCCTGACCCAGCGTTTTAATAATAGCGGCGTGGTAGGTTGTCTTACCGTTACCCCGTATTATAACCGTCCGACCCAGGAAGGTTTGTTCCAGCACTTCAAAACGATCGCTGAGCATACTGACCTGCCGCAAATTCTGTATAATGTGCCGTCCCGTACCGGTTGCGATATGCTGCCGGAAACCGTAGGTCGCCTGGCGAAGATTAAAAATATTATCGCGATTAAGGAAGCCACGGGGAACTTAAGCCGTGTTCATCAGATCAAAGAGCTGGTTTCAGATGACTTCATCCTGCTGAGCGGTGATGATGCAACGGGTCTGGACTTCATGCAGCTCGGCGGTCAGGGCGTTATTTCAGTGACGGCGAACGTTGCGGCGCGTGATATGGCGGAAATGTGCAAACTGGCAGCTGATGGCCAGTTTGATAAAGCGCGTATCATTAACCAGCGTCTGATGCCGCTGCACAATAAATTATTTGTCGAACCCAATCCGATCCCAGTGAAATGGGCATGTAAGGAATTGGGACTTGTGGCGACCGACACCATGCGTTTGCCGATGACACCTATCACCGACCACGGTCGTGATGTTGTGGCATCTGCATTGAAGCATGCCGGTTTGCTGTAAAGTTTAGGGAGATTTGATGGCTTACTCAGTACAGAAGTCGCGCCTGGCGAAGGTTGCGGGGGTATCGCTGGTTTTACTGCTTGCGGCCTGTAGTTCCGACTCGCGCTATAAGCGCCAGGTGAGCGGTGATGAATCCTACCTGCAAGCAACACCGTTAAGTGAACTTCACGCCCCTGCGGGCATGATTCTGCCGGTTGAAAATGGCGACTACAACATTCCAGTCGCCAACGGCAGCGGTGCCGTCGGCAAAGCGCTGGATATCCGTCCGCCGGCACAGCCGCTGGCGCTGGTTTCCGGTGCGCGTACCCAGTTTACGGGTGATACCGCCACGCTGCTGGTAGAAAATAGCCGTAGCGGTTCTCTGTGGCCGCAGGTTGTCAGCATCGTTCAGGCGAAAAACTACACCATCACCAAACGTGATGATGCTAGTCAGACGCTGACGACGGACTGGGTTGAGTGGAACCGTCTTGATGAAGACCAGCAGTACCGTGGTCGCTATCAGATCTCCGTACAGCCTCAGGGTTATCAGCAGGCTGTAAACGTGAAGCTGATTAACCTCGAACAGGCTGGCAAGCCGGTTGCTGACCGTGCTTCCCTGCAGCGTTATAGCGCTGAAATGCTGAACGTTATCTCTGCGGGCCTGGATAAGAACGCTACGGATGCCGCGAACAACGCCAGAGGCTCTGCCGGTGCAACCTTCGACGTTCAGAGCGCCGCTGATGATACCGGTCTGCCAATGCTGGTCGTCCGTGGTCCGTTCAACCAGGTGTGGCAGCGTCTGCCAGCAGCGCTGGAAAAAGTGGGCATGAAAGTGACCGATAGCACCCGCTCTCAGGGCAGCATCGCGGTGACTTACAAACCGCTGTCCGACAGCAGCTGGAGAGATCTGGGCGCAAGCGATCCGGGCATGGTATCCGGTGACTACAAACTTCAGGTCGGTGACCTGGACAACCGTAGTAGCCTGCAGTTCATCGATCCGAAAGGCCATCCGTTGACGCAGTCTCAGAATGACGCCCTGGTAGCAGCATTCCAGGCAGCATTTACGAAGTAATTAAAGAGGGCTGGAGCAATCCGGCCCTTTTTTCTGTATAGTGACGCAATCGTGTGCGTCGGCAGAAAATGCACAAATATTTATCGTAATCATCACTGGAGTGACAAAGATGCAAAAGCTAGCTGAGTTGTATCGTGGTAAAGCGAAAACCGTATACAGCACCGAAAACCCGGATCTGTTGGTACTCGAATTCCGTAACGATACGTCAGCAGGGGATGGTGCTCGCATTGAGCAGTTCGATCGTAAAGGCATGGTGAACAACAAGTTCAACCATTTCATTATGAGCAAACTGGCAGAAGCGGGGATCCCAACCCAAATGGAAGCGCTGTTGTCTGATACCGAATGCCTGGTGAAAAAGCTGGATATGGTGCCGGTGGAATGCGTTGTGCGTAACCGTGCTGCAGGATCGTTGGTGAAACGCTTAGGGATTGAAGAAGGTATCGAGCTCAATCCACCGCTGTTTGACCTGTTCCTGAAAAACGATGCGATGCACGACCCGATGGTTAACGAATCCTACTGTGAAACCTTCGGCTGGGTGAGCAAAGAGAACCTGGCGCGTATGCAGGAACTGACCTTCAAAGCGAACGACGTGCTGAAAAAGCTGTTTGACGATGCGGGCCTGATCCTGGTCGATTTCAAACTAGAGTTCGGTCTGTTTAAAGGCGAAGTGGTGCTGGGCGATGAGTTCTCGCCGGACGGCAGCCGTCTGTGGGACAAAAAGACCATGGACAAAATGGACAAAGACCGTTTCCGTCAGAGCCTGGGTGGCCTGATTGAAGCGTACGAAGAAGTGGCACATCGTTTAGGCGTTAAGCTCGACTAAGTGATGCACTCCCCGGCCTCGCCCTGCGCGTAGGCCGGATAAGGCGTTTACGCCGCCATCCGGCAAGGTGTGGGTTGCTTGCCTGATGGAGCTACGCTTATCAGGCCTACATCCTCACCGTCGGGAATCCCCGCACAACATTTCCAGTGGTAATCCCCCCCGTAACCGCCTACGATCGTATCAGTATTTCTGAGAATAAGACTGAGGTAGTTATGCGTTGGCAAGGTCGTCGCGAAAGCGACAATGTAGAAGACCGGCGGAACAGTTCGGAATCCCCGATGATGGGAGGGCGCGGCCCTGGTTTTCGCATCCCGAGCGGTAAAGGCGGCATTGTTCTGCTGATTATCGTGCTGGTGGCCGGTTACTATGGCGTGGACCTCACGGGCCTCATGACCGGTGAACCTGTAGGCCAGCAGCAAACCTCTCAGCGGGTGAGCGGCCCGAAAGATGATGAGGCGGCGAAATTTACCTCAGTTATCCTTGCCACTACGGAAGACACCTGGGCGCAGGAGTTTAAGGCGATGGGTAAAACCTATCAGCCGCCGCGTCTGGTGATGTACCGCGGTGCGACCCGTACCGGTTGCGGCACCGGGCAATCGGTAATGGGGCCGTTCTACTGCCCGACCGACAGCACGGTCTATATCGACCTCTCATTCTACGACGACATGAAAAACAAACTTGGCGCGGGCGGCGATTTTGCGCAGGGCTATGTCATTGCGCATGAAGTCGGCCACCACGTACAAAAGCTGCTGGGTATCGAGCCTAAGGTGCGCCAAATGCAGCAGGGTGCGTCGCAGGCGGAGGTGAACCGTCTGTCCGTGCGTATGGAGCTGCAGGCGGACTGCTTTGCCGGTGTCTGGGGCCATAATATGCAGAAGCAGGGTATTCTGGAAGCCGGTGACCTGGAAGAGGCGCTGAACGCCGCCCAGGCCATTGGCGATGACCGTTTGCAGCAGCAGGGTCAGGGGCGTGTGGTGCCGGATAGCTTTACGCATGGCACCTCACAGCAGCGCTATACCTGGCTGAAACGCGGCTTTGATAGCGGCGACCCGGCGCAGTGCAATACCTTTAGCAAATCGCTCTGACGACATGCCGAAGGTCATGGATGAACTGCTGGCGCACGCTGAGCGCATGGCACAGGAAGGAATTCGCCGCCTGCTGGTGATAAGCGGCGAACGCGCATGGAGCGAGCAGCAGGCCGCAGCGTTTCGCACCACGGCGGGTGATGATGTGCTCTGGGTCGGCCTAAGCCCGGTCTCCGAGCCCTTTTGCCCGTCATCTAAGCTGGTGACGCTGCTGGGGCGTGAGTTCCAGCACGCTATCTTCGACGCCCGCGATGGCTTTGATGTCTCCGCTTTTGCCGCACTGGGTGGCACGCTGCGGGCCGGAAGCTGGCTGATACTGCTGGTGCCGGAATGGGGCCAATGGTCCCATCAGGCCGATGTGGATTCGCTGCGCTGGAGCGACACGCCGGAACCTATCGCTACGCCGAACTTTGTCGACCATTTTTGCCGGTCGCTCTCCCGACATCCCGAGACGTTAGTCTGGCGACAGGGCGTGCCGTTGCCGTTCCTTACGTTCTCCGTAAGAGCTGACTGGCATCGCGCTAACGGCGAGCCCGCACGCGAGCAGCAGACGATTTTAGCGGCGTTGGCGAACGCGAGTGCACCGGTGTCGGTAATAACGGCAGAACGCGGGCGTGGAAAGTCAGCGCTGGCGGGTATGCACATCCAGCGTCTGCCCGGTGAGGCTATCGTCACCGCGCCTTCCCGTGCTGCTGCGGAGGTCATTGCCGCCTTTGCTGGCGATCGTTTTCGCTTTATGGCTCCTGATGCGCTGCTGGCGTCGGATGAACGCGCCGACTGGCTGGTGGTTGATGAAGCCGCTGCTATCCCCGCACCACTACTCCAGAAACTTATCGCTCGCTTTCCCCGTACGCTGCTGACCACCACCGTGCAGGGTTACGAGGGCACCGGACGCGGCTTTTTACTTAAACTCTGCGCTGCGTTTCCAGAACGTCACGTTTTCACCCTCAACCAGCCTATTCGCTGGGCGGCAGGGTGCCCGCTGGAAGCGCTGGTTAACGATGCGCTGATTTTTCACGATGAGGCGTTCACGACATCGCCAACCGGTGAGGTGACGCTGGTGCCCGTTTCGCAATCCGCCTGGCGGTCCAGCCCTGAACAACCTACCGCGCTGTACCAGCTTCTTTCCGGCGCCCATTACCGCACCTCACCGCTCGACCTCCGGCGGATGATGGATGCGCCGGGTCAGCATTTTATCAGCGCGGAAACGTCGCAGGGACCAGCCGGTGCGCTGTGGTTGGTTGATGAAGGCGGATTATCCCCGGAACTGAGTCAGGCCGTATGGGCGGGCTTTCGTCGTCCCCGAGGGAATCTGGTAGCACAGTCACTGGCGGCTCATGGTGGCAGCCCGCTGGCCGCGACGCTTATCGGGCGGCGTATTAGCCGGGTTGCGGTCCACCCACAGCGTCAGCGCGGGGGTATCGGACAACAGTTGATAGCGCGGGCGTGGGCGAGGGCGGCGGGATGTGACTATCTCTCGGTGAGTTTTGGTTATACCGAGGCGCTGTGGCGGTTCTGGCAGCGCTGTGGTTTTACGCTGGTGCGTATCGGCACTCAACGAGAGGCGAGCAGCGGCTGCTACGCTGCGATGGCGCTGCGCCCGCTCACCTCGGCTGGAGAGGCGCTGACGCAGCGCGAGCACCGTCGGTTGTGTCGTGAGTGGCGTTGGCTTTCCCAGTGGGTCGATGAAAAAGTGCCGCTCGCGGAAATAACCGAGACTATCCTTACAGATGATGACTGGTGGGATCTGGCCGGGTTTGCTTTTGCGCATCGCCCGATGCTGGCAGCACTCGGGAGCTTGCATAAGCTGTGTGAAGCCAGCACGCTTTCGCTGCCAGCGCTGCGCGGGCGGCTTTCCGGTGAGAGCGAACCCGCTCTTTGCACTTGCCTGCGGCTGCACGGGCGAAAAGCGCTGTTGGTGCGCCTGCGTGATGAAGCAGCACAGGCTATGCTGAGTCTTGACGGTGAACGAACAAATCAACTCGCCAAACGTGTCCAACAACTGCAATTTTTTTAACTGACTCATTCAGTTAAATGGCATGGTCATTATTTTGGTGCGGCGTAAACTGACCGTCAAAACCAAGGAGACAGCCATGACACACGATCACTTTGTTGTTCAAAGCCCCGCGAAGCCCGCTCAACAGCTGCTGCTGTTGTTTCATGGCGTGGGCGATAATCCGGTGGCAATGGGACAGATCGGCAGCTGGTTTGCGCCGCTGTTTCCTGATGCGCTTATCGTTAGCGTAGGGGGGGCGGAGCCCTGTGGTCCGGCACCAGGCCGCCAGTGGTTCTCCGTGGCGGGCGTGACGGAAGAAAACCGTCAGGCACGCATTGATGCCATCATGCCGACCTTTATTGAAACCGTGCGCTACTGGCAGAAACAGAGCGGCGTGAGCCCTCAAGCGACGGCATTAATTGGCTTTTCTCAGGGGGCAATTATGTCGCTCGAGGGGATTAAAGCGGAGCCGGGGCTGGCATCACGGGTGATTGCCTTTAACGGCCGCTACGCGACGATGCCGGAAAAAGCGGACACCGCCACGACCATCCACCTGATTCACGGCGGAGAAGATCGGGTTATCGATCTTGCCTGGGCGGTGAAAGGTCAGGAGGCGCTACAGGCCGCAGGCGGCGATGTGACGCTGGATATCGTTGAGGATTTAGGCCACGCGATCGACGATCGCAGCATGCAGTTCGCGCTGGATCACCTGCGTTATACCGTGCCGAAGCACTATTTCGATGAAGCGTTGGGCGGCAGCACGCCGAAAAATGACGATCTTATCGAGATGATATAAGTCTTGTGGGTTCCCGGCTTGCCGGGAACCTGTAGGCCGGATAAGGCAAAGCCGCCATCCGGCAATTCATGGCGGCGATACCTGATGGCGCTGCGCTTATCAGGCCTACATGAGAGCGGCCGACTGATGAAGCGATTTATTTCTTCGGCTGGTCCTTCTTCGGCCAGTCGTCGTCATCGTCCCATTTGTCGTTAAAATCACGGTGCGGAGGCAGCTCCGGTTTATCGGCGAGGAATTTTTTGTGATCGACGCGATTCAGATCTTTGATCACGTTGATAATGACCCCTACCAGAAACACCAGTACCAGAATCCACCAGTATTTTGTCAGCCAATCCATGCGCATTACCCCTTATGTTGTGCCGTCAGGCGACAAGTTGTTCCATGATGCGCTGGTACATCCGCGCCAGCATCTGCAGGTCTGCGGCGTTCACACACTCATTAATTTTATGAATGGTGGCATTCACCGGACCCAGCTCAACAACCTGCGCGCCCATCTGGGCGATAAAGCGACCATCTGACGTCCCGCCGGTGGTCAGCAGTTGTGGTTCTATTTCATTATAGTGCGCGATAGCGTTCACTACCGCGTCGACCAGTTTACCGCGTGCGGTCAGGAACGGCTGTCCGGAAATCCACCAGTCAACGCTATAACGGAGCTGATATTTATCCAGCAGGGCGATAACGCGCGATTTGATCATCTCGTCGGTCAGTTCGGTGCTGAAGCGGAAGTTGAACTGCACGAACAGATCGCCTGGGATCACGTTGTTGCTGCCAGTACCGGCCTGAATGTTGGCAATCTGCATGCTGGTCGGCGGGAAGAATTCGTTGCCCTGATCCCACTCGATCGATACCAGTTCATTCATCCACGGCGCGGCGCGGTGAACCGGGTTATCGGCGAGGTGTGGATACGCCACGTGCCCCTGAACGCCGTGAATGGTCAGGTTGCAGGTCATTGAGCCACGGCGACCGTTTTTAACCACGTCACCCACCACTTCCGTGCTGGACGGCTCGCCCACCAGGCAGTAGTCCAGGCGCTCATTGCGCGCCATCAGCGCTTCAACCACTTTTACCGTACCGTGAGTAGCGCTGGCTTCTTCATCGGAAGTGATCAGGAACGCCAGGCGACCTTTATGATTCGGGTGCTGGGCGACGAAACGTTCTGCTGCCACAACCATCGCCGCCAGCGAGCCTTTCATGTCGGCAGCGCCGCGGCCAAACAGCATGCCGTCGCGGATTGTCGGTTCAAACGGTGGGTTAATCCAGCGGTCAGCATCGCCAGCAGGCACTACGTCGGTGTGGCCTGCGAACGCCAGCGTTTCTCCTTTGCCGCGCCATGCCCAGAAGTTCTGGGTATCGCCAAAGTCCATCGGCTCAATGGTAAAACCTGCTGCACGCAGGCGTTCAATCATTAACGCCTGACAGCCCGCATCGTCCGGGCTAAGAGAAGGGCGGCGAATAAGCTGCTGAGCCAGCTCAATGACTGGGCAAGACATAAACTAGACCTCGTTATTTTCGTTATCTGAAAACGGTAGAACAGGGCCAACGGCGTTAGCGCGCTTTGGCGACCCATTGGCTATAACTGGTATCACTAAAACCCAGCAGCATAGGCTGTGCGGGCGCGCAGAGCAATGGTCGTTTGATGATAGCGGGCATTTCCAGCATCAGCGCGGCAGCGGCGTCGGCGTTGTTGATTCCGGCGCGGACCTGCTCATCCAGCTTACGCCAGGTGGTGCCACGGGTATTCAGCAGCGCTTCCCATCCCAGCTCATTAATAAAGGATGCCAGCAGCTCGGGCGTCAGGCCATCAACGCGATAATCGTGAAAGCGATATTCAACCTGGTGCTCATCCAGCCAGCGGCGGGCTTTCTTGATGGTGTCGCAGTTCTTTATTCCGTAGAGAGTGGTCATGTTCCGCCTTTATATCTGCAGGTTTTAGGGGACTCGAATATACACGTAATTCAGTCCGCTGCCCGTTTTAATTTCATTCGGCCAAAGTGGCTGAAAATCGTACAGTTTATCATGCTGGCTACGCGCTTTTACGTAGTTTTATTGCTTTGTCGTAGGGTAAATTTGTATCATATGATTCACATTCTGATAACTATTTCAGAATGTTGCTGTACGTCACATTAAATGTCAAAATTCCGGCCCATAGTGACCTCAAGCAGTAAAGAAAGGTTGGCAGCGGCAATCAAAGTAATCGGATTAACCGTATTCACAGGTCATACATTTGTACGTAAAATACGCATAATAATAAGAGAGGTAGTTATGATCGAACGTGAACTGGGGAACTGGAAAGATTTTATTGAAGTGATGCTTCGTAAATAATTTTCAGCAATGTGATTAAAAGCGCTGTGTTCTTTCAATTACCATGATGGTGTTGTTTGCAGTACAGAGTAGTTGCATCACATAAAGGTAAAAAGGCGACATTTAAATGTCGCCTTTTCTGTTTCTGGTTTTCGCGTTCAGGCTGGCTGAAACAGCCTGAACGATTTTGTAGCAATTTACTCTGGCTTTTCTTTCAGCGGGAAGCGTCGACGTACCAGTACAAAGAACAGCGGTACGAAGAAAATGGCCAGAATGGTTGCCGAAATCATCCCGCCAACCACGCCGGTGCCCACGGCATGCTGGCCGCCGGAGCCTGCACCGGTGGTGAGGGCCATTGGCAGCACGCCGAAGATAAAGGCCAGTGAGGTCATTAAGATCGGGCGCAGACGCTGACGGCAGGCTTCAAGCGTCGCAGTCATCAGATCTTCCCCTTTCTGGTTCAGATCGTTGGCAAACTCGACGATCAGAATAGCGTTTTTCGCCGATAGCCCGATGACCGTCAGCAGACCCACCTGGAAGTACACGTCATTTTCCAGTCCGCGCATCCAGGTCGCCAGCAGCGCACCGATAACCCCCAGCGGAACCACCAGCATGACCGAGAACGGCACGGACCAGCTTTCATACAACGCTGCCAGACAGAGGAAGACAACCAGCAGCGAGATAGCATACAGCGCCGGAGCCTGTGCGCCCGACAGCCGTTCCTGATAGGACATTGCCGTCCACTCAAGGCCGAAACCGGTTGGCAACTGCTGCACCAGGTTTTGCATCACGTCCATGGCGGTACCGGTACTGACGCCCGGCGCGGCTTCACCAATAATTTCAACCGCCGAGTAACCGTTGTAGCGCTCCAGACGCGGGGAACCAGTCTCCCAGCGTGAAGTGGCAAAGGCGGAGAACGGCACCATCTGCCCGGAATTATTGCGCACGTACCACAGGTTCATATCTTCCGGCAGCATGCGGTATTTTGCGGCGGCCTGAACGTACACTTTCTTCACGCGACCGCGATCCATAAAGTCGTTCACGTAGCTTGAACCCCACGCGGTTTGCAGCGTGTCGTTGATATCATCGATAGAAACGCCCAGCGCCTGTGCTTTACGCTGATCGATATCGACCTGCAGCTGTGGGCTATCGTCCAGACCGTTGTGGCGTACGCGCGTCAACTCTGGATTGTTGCCCGCCAGCTCCAGCAGTTTGTCACGGGCAGCCATCAGCGCATCGTGTCCGGCACCGGCGTGATCCTGGAGCTCCATATCGAAACCGGCAGAGCTCCCGAGGCCGCTAATGGCCGGCGGGCTGCTGGCGTAGACACGGGCCTCTTTGATTTTATTCAGCGCTTTGGTGGCGCGTTCGATAATGGCAAACGCGGTGCCGGTTTTGCTGTCACGTTCGTCCCAGTCTTTCAGGCGCACGAACATACGTGCGACGTTTTGACCGTTACCGCCGGGGCCGGAGCCGATGGTGGCAAAGATGGACGTGACGTTGTCTTTCTCGTTTTTGAAGAAATAATCTTCAACTTGTTCAACTACCTTCAGCGTCTGCTGTTGGGTTGAACCGCTCGGCAGCTGTACCGAGGTGGTGAACATACCGCGGTCTTCCAGCGGCAGGAATGACGAAGGCAGGCGCAGGAACAGGAACACCATACCGCCCAGCAGCAGCACGTAAATCAGCATCCAGCGCACGCTGCGATGGAGAATTCTGGCCACGCCCGACTCATAGCGGCGGGCGCTGGCATCAAAGTGGCGGTTGAACCAGCCGAAGAAGCCTTTAGTGCCGTGCACTTCCCCTTTATGAATAGGCTTGAGGATCGTCGCGCATAGCGCCGGGGTCAGAATCATCGCCACCAGCACCGACAGCACCATCGCCGAAACAATGGTAATGGAGAACTGGCGATAGATTGCCCCGGTGGTGCCGCCGAAGAAGGCCATCGGAATAAAGACCGCCGACAGCACCATGGCGATACCCACCAGCGCGCCCTGAATTTGCCCCATCGATTTGCGCGTCGCCTGCCGCGGCGTGAGCCCTTCGGTACTCATTATTCGCTCGACGTTCTCAACCACCACGATGGCATCATCCACCAGCAGGCCGATGGCGAGCACCATCGCGAACATCGTCAGGGTATTTATGCTGTATCCGCAGGCGTAGAGAATGGCGAAGGTGCCCATCAATACGACCGGCACGGCAATAGTGGGAATCAGCGTGGCGCGGAAGTTCTGCAGGAACAGGTACATCACCAGGAACACCAGCAGGATGGCTTCGAGCAGCGTTTTTACCACATCCTTGATGGAGGCTTTCACGAACGAAGTGGTCTCGTAGGCGACTTTATATTCCAGCCCGTGCGGGAAGTACTGTTTCAATTCGTCCAGACGCTGGATAACTCGCTCGGCGGTGGCCATTTCGTTGGCACCGGAGGCGAGTTTAATCCCTAAGCCGGAGGCCGGGTTGCGGTTATAACGGCTGAGGTAGTCATACTTTTCGGCACCCATTTCCACGGTGGCGACATCGCCCAACGTCACCTCTGAACCGTCCTGGTTGACGCGAAGCGTAATGTCGCGGAACTGTTGTGGCGTTTGCAGCAAAGATTGGGCGTTAATCGTGGCGTTCAGCGCCTGCTTGTCGATAGACGGTGTGCCGCCAAGCTGGCCGACCGCAATCTGGGCGTTCTGCGATTTAATGGCATTCGTCACGTCCGCGGTGGTCATCTGATAGCTGTTCAGTTTGGCCGGATCCAGCCAGATACGCATCGAATACTGCGAGCCGTAGGCGTCGATATCACCCACGCCATCAACGCGGCTGATAGGGTCCTGAACGTTACTGGCGACGTAGTCGGAGATATCCTGCTTATCCATGCTGCCGTCGGTGGAGACGAAGGCGATGGTCAGGATGTTGGTATCCCCGGTTTTTCGCACCGTAACACCCTGGGTTTGCACCGCCTGCGGCAGCTTGTTCATGGCGGTTTGTAGCTGGTTTTGCACCTGCTGCACCGCTTCATCAGGATCGGTCCCGGCGACGAAGCTTAAGGTAATCGTCGCCTGCCCGGTGGCGCTGCTTTGGGAAGACATGTACATCAGGTTATCGATACCGGTCATATTCTGCTCGATAACCTGCGTGACGGTGTTCTCCAGCGTTTGCGCGGAGGCACCAGGATAGTTAGCGGTCACACGCACGTTAGGCGGTGCCAGGTCAGGGTATTGCTCAACGGGTAATGAAAATATCGCCAGGGCCCCTGTGAGGCACAAAAGGATTGCCAGCACCCAAGCAAAAATGGGGCGATCAATAAAGAAATTCGCCATCAGGATCAGAACCTCATGTTGTTCATTTTTTTATGTACTGAATTGCGTGAAACACTGTAGCCGTAAGGCTCTCAGCAATCGTGGAGAAAAAAAGGAGATAATGTAAATTATCATTCCGCTTTTCTGAAACGGTTTGCACATCCTTACGCTATTGGCCTCACGACCTGAAACGTAATTTCATTGAAGCTGAAATTTTTTGATCTGCCACATCATACTGATAAATAGTCCCCGTTTCTGGGCAAATGGACATTGCCTGGGGGATAAGTACTCGGCTAATAAATAGGACTTATAAATATAAGGTTAATTTGGACCATAGGCTGAGAATGTATGAACCGTTTTATTAGGGTAGATAGCCAAAAATGCATTGGATGCAAGGCGTGTGAAGTAGCCTGCGTGATGTCGCATAACAATGAACAGCATGTGTTAACCCCTGCTCAGTTTATTCCGCGTATTACCACCGTGAAGATGAATAATCAGCGAGGGGCGGCAACCTGCCATCACTGTGAGGATGCCCCTTGCGCTCGTAGCTGCCCGAACGGCGCGATTCGTCAGAGTGATGATGCCATTCTGGTCGATCAGGCGAAATGTATCGGCTGCAAATCCTGCGTCGTTGCCTGCCCGTTTGGCACCATGCAGATAGTGCTGACGCCAACTGCAGAGGGGCGCGTTAAAGCGAGCGCCCACAAATGCGATCTGTGCCATGAGCGCGCGGCGGGTCCGGCGTGCGTGGAAAACTGCCCGGCGGATGCACTTCAACTGATGACCAGTCAGCAGCTTACCGATATTGCTAAAAATCGTCGCCTACAGACCGCGTGCCGGGAAGCGCAGCCGTGGCATAGCGACAGCCGCGCCGTTGCGCCGGAAGTGAAGCGCAGTAAAGTCGAGCAGATGGCACAAACGCCGACACGTGGTGAGGCCGATAAGCTCAACATTGAGGCCCGCAAAACCGGCTTTGCGGAAATCTATCTGCCGCTAAAAGAAGCGCAGGCGCAGCAGGCTTCCTCACGCTGCCTGACGTGCGGCGAGCACAGCATCTGCGAATGGACCTGCCCGCTGCACAACCATATTCCGCAATGGATTGAACGGGTGAACGCTGGTGATATCGACGCGGCGGTAGAACTGTCGCATCAGACTAACCCACTGCCGGAAATCACCGGCCGCGTCTGCCCGCAGGATCGACTCTGCGAAGGAGCCTGCACCATTCGTGATGAACATGGTGCGGTGACTATCGGCAATATCGAACGCTATATCTCTGATCGCGCGCTGGCTAAAGGCTGGCGGCCTACCGTCGGTAACGTTGCCAGCAGCGGCAAACGAGTGGCGATTATCGGTGCTGGCCCGGCGGGGCTGGCGTGCGCCGATATTCTGGTGCGTCAGGGGGTAGAGGCGGTAGTGTTTGACCGCCACCCGGAAATTGGCGGCCTGCTGACCTTCGGCATTCCTTCCTTCAAGCTGGATAAATCGCTGATGGCGCGTCGGCGTGAAATTTTCACTGAGATGGGCATTCGCTTTGAGCTGAACTGCGAGGTGGGTAAAGATATCGCCCTGGAGACGCTGCTTGCTGATTACGACGCGGTGTTTGTCGGCGTTGGGACCTATCGCTCGATGAAGGCCGACCTGCCGAATGAAGACGCGCCGGGCGTTTACGACGCCTTGCCGTTCCTGATAGCCAACACCAAAAACGTGATGGGCATCAGTGAGCTACCTGACGAACCCTATATCAATACCAAAGGGTTGAACGTGGTGGTGCTCGGTGGCGGCGACACGGCGATGGACTGCGTGCGCACCGCACTGCGCCACGGCGCGCAAAAAGTGACCTGTGCCTATCGACGTGACGAAGCCAACATGCCGGGGTCGAAAAAAGAGGTCAAAAATGCCAAAGAAGAGGGGGCCGAGTTTGAATTTAACGTTCAGCCGGTGACCCTTGAACTGGATGAGAAAGGCCACGTGTGTGGTATTCGCCTGCTGCGTACCCAGCTTGGCGAGCCGGATGCTCAGGGCCGCCGACGTCCAATGCCAATACCAGGCAGCGAGTTTGTGATGCCCGCGGATGCGGTGATCATGGCCTTTGGCTTCCATCCGCACAGTATGCCGTGGCTCAATGCCAAGGGTGTCGATGTGGATGACTGGGGGCGTATCCGCGCCAACGTCAATTCGCCTTACCGCTACCAGACCAGCAATCCACAGATTTTCGCCGGCGGTGACGCTGTGCGTGGCGCGGATTTGGTGGTGACGGCGATGGCGGAAGGGCGGCACGCCGCGCAGGGTATTCTCGACTGGCTTGGGGTAAAAATCACTCCAGCGCATTGACGATAGCCGGGCTCGGCGGCGTAATATGTCTTATCCGTATTACGCCGTGGAGCCCGCATGTCCCTGAATATTACCGTCATCAAAGATAAAATCCTCTCAGATAACTACTTTATCCTGCGCAATATCACCTACGATTTAACCCAGCGAAACGGCGATGTGGTCCAGCACAAACGTGAAGTCTATGACCGTGGCAACGGCGCGACGGTGTTGCTGTATAACCGCCAGAAACAGAGCGTGGTACTGGTGCGTCAATTCCGTGTCGCCACCTGGGTTAACGGCAACCTCGACGGGATGCTAATCGAAACCTGCGCGGGGCTGCTGGACGATGATGAGCCGGAAGCCTGCATCCGCAAAGAGGCGATTGAAGAGACCGGCTACCAGGTGAGCAACGTGCGTAAGGTCTTCCAGCTTTATATGTCACCGGGAGGCGTTACCGAGATAGTTCACTTCTTCATTGCCGAATACGATGAGCGTCTGCGACAAAATAACGGTGGCGGGGTGGAGGATGAAGACATTGATGTGCTGGAATTGCCGTTCGCTCAGGCAATTGAGATGATTCGTAGTGGCGAAATTTGCGACGGTAAGACGGTGATTTTACTTCAGTATCTGCAAAGCTCAGGCCTTATGGCGCAATAAAAGACAATGCTCAATCCGATAATTCTGATTGAGACTCGCCGCTTCGCTAGTGAAGATACCCCCCAGTATATTGATGTTTTTTTCTTCTGGGGTTGTACCGTCCATGCGTTACCACGTTCTCCTCTTTTTCTTCTGCATCGGGTTGCTCCCGACGTCGTTGACGTGGGCGGCCCCGGCGCAGCAGCTTTTCTCTGATTGGTTAGTCACCTGTAATAACCAGAATTTCTGCGTAACGCGCAACGTGGGGTTACACCATGGTCTGGTCATGACGCTCAGTCGCAGCGCCGGGGCGCACACCGATGCCCAGCTCCGTATTGAGCTGGGTGGCCTGGTCAACCCGGTAGCGGCCGTACCGGCGATAGAGCCGCGGCTGCTGCTTGATGGTCAACCGCTTAAGCTGACCGGCGAGCACTGGAAGGTGCAGCCTAAGCTACTGACCACCGGCGATAGCGTCACCATTGATGCCTTCTTACAGCAAATTCAGGATGCCGATGCCATCACGCTGGTGAAGGGCGTTCAGGTGATGTCGCTAAAAGGGCTGAAGGCAGCGCTGCTGTTTATCGATGCCCAGCAAAAACGCGTAGGCAACGAAACGGCATGGGTGCGCAAAGGGGATGAGCCGCCGATGAGCGTACCGCCCGCACCGGCGTTGAAGTCGGCGGTGAAAGCGATTCCTGCTCCGACGCCGCTCAGCCACGACGAGTACAACGACCTGCTCGATTTCGGCACCTGGCGTATGAACAATAATCAGTGCTCACTGGATCCTGGCCGCCGTGAAGTCTGGGTGACGGCGTTAAGCGATGATAAAGCATTGATAATGACCAGCTGCGAATCAGGTGCTTATAACACCATCTATCTCGGCTGGCTGGTGTCGCGCAAGAAACCCTTTATCACCACGCCCATTCGTCTTCGTCTGCCGTTCCTGCCCGCTGGCAGCGACAGCCGCGATATCGAGTTGGTCAATCTGACTTTCAATGAGAACTCGCGGGAACTGGTGACGTTGGATAAGGCCCGCGGGCTGGGCGACTGCGGCGTGCAGACGCGCTGGCGTTTTGACGGCCAGCGTTTCCGCCTGGTGCGCTACGCCGCGCAGCCAGAATGCGATAACTGGCAAAGCGCCGACGCGTGGGCGACGCAGTGGGTCTCCGGTTAACGTTTTCTGATTTCCGTAATATAGGTAACGGCCACGTTGGCGGCAAAGTTGGGTACGTCGTCAAACGCCTTCTGGCCTACCGGAGAAGCAAAGGCAGCCATCGCATCCTCTAGTGAATCAAACCACAGTTCAGAAAATCCGTCGATCGGCGAGTCGGGGTAGACCCGGCGGTCGATAGGATTCAACACATAGCCACGTAGCCCCGGCAGCTCGAGGGCAATTTTGCTGTGTACCGCCTGCCAGTGGGCCACAAACTCTTCAAAACTCTGCGTTGTTTTTTTCGTCAGCAGACCGACGTGCTTAAAACCGTTTGCCGTTGTCATCGTGTTCTCCAGCCTATCAACTCAATGATTAATTTAACTATTTAGGATGATGGCTTAACAGGCCTGCTTTGCCACATGATGGTGGTTCGTCATCACGCTGCATACTATGATTGATTTTATTTGAGCGATAAATAGGGATTGAGTTGCTTCTTTGTAGACATAAATTCTCCAATACGCTAAAGCATAGCGATGGCAACCCAATGGATGAACAACGATGCGAAAAACCGATAATCTTGGCGGTATTACTGCTTTTGTAACGACCGCGCAGCAGGGAAGCTTTACCGCCGCCGCAGAGCTGCTGGGGCTGACTAAATCGGCCGTAGGCAAGAGCGTGAGCCGTCTGGAAGCACGCCTGGGGCTGACGTTGTTCCTGCGTTCCACCCGGCGTTTGAGCCTGACGCCGGACGGGGAAGCCTTCCTCTCCCGCTGCCAGCAGGCCATTGATATCCTTGAACAGGCAGAAGCGGAGCTCACCGCCCACGTCATTCACCCGGCGGGCAGGCTTCGGGTTGACCTGCCGTCGGCCTTCGGTCGGCAACGTATTCTCCCCATCCTGCTGGCGATTACCCAGCGCTACCCTGAACTGTCGCTGACGGTGACCTTTAGCGAACGCTTTGTCGATCTGATTGAAGAGGGGATCGATTTGGTGGTGCGGATCGGTGAGCTGGCTGACAGCAGCGGGCTGGTGGCCAGAAGACTCACGACGCAGAAGCTGGTTATCTGTGCGGCTCCCGCGTATCTCAAGGCGTTCGGGGAGCCACAGTGTGTCGATGCTCTCGCTCGTCATCGCTGCGTAGTCGGTTTTCGGCGTAATCAACCTCTATCCTGGCTTATCAAATCGGCGGACGGAAAGATAACGCGTTTCACGCCGCCGCCCACTTTTGAGATGGCCGACGGCGACGCGATGCTTGTCGCAACGCTTGCGGGCTGTGGGCTATCGCAGCTTCCACGCTGGCTGGTGGCGGAATCATTGGCGTCAGGGGCGCTGGTAGAAGTCCTGGCCGAAACCGCCGGTGGCGAAATGCCTATCAGCGCCATCTGGCCAAAAAACCGTCAGATGCTGCCAAAAATTCGTTATGCGGTGGACGAGCTGATAAAGGCGGGGCTTGAAGGGCGGCTGGATTAAAACCATAACTTTTTGGTTATAGCTGGCATAACGAAAAAGCATAGATGGATATCATGATCTTGCTATCGATAATTGGTAACATATAGGCAATAAATCAATAACAAATCAAGGCGTGTTCGCAAGAGTATGGCGGCCTTCAAAGTTTACCGGGCTGTCAAAGGCGATACTAGGCGCTTCCTTCGGGAGTGCATCAGGAACGTAATTGCGCTTCACCCTTTTAGTTCGATACGTGAAAGGAACCCCAAATGGACGACCAATTAAAACAAAGTGCCCTCGATTTCCATGAATTCCCTATCCCAGGAAAAATTCAAGTCTCTCCGACTAAGCCGCTGGCAACGCAGCGCGACCTTGCGCTGGCCTACTCTCCGGGCGTAGCGGCCCCGTGCCTGGAAATCGAAAAAGACCCGCTGGCGGCGTACAAATATACGGCGCGCGGCAACCTGGTCGCGGTGGTGTCAAACGGCACCGCGGTACTCGGGTTGGGGAATATCGGCGCGCTTGCCGGTAAACCGGTGATGGAAGGCAAGGGCATTTTGTTCAAGAAGTTCGCCGGTATTGATGTTTTCGACATCGAGGTGGACGAAACCAACCCTGATAAATTTATCGACGTGGTTGCTGCGCTGGAGCCGACTTTCGGCGGCATCAACCTGGAAGATATCAAAGCACCGGAATGTTTCTACATTGAGCAGAAACTGCGCGAGCGTATGAACATTCCTGTGTTCCATGACGATCAGCACGGTACGGCTATCATCAGCACCGCGGCTATCCTCAACGGCCTGCGCGTGGTAGAGAAAAATATCTCCGACGTGCGCATGGTGGTTTCCGGCGCGGGCGCGGCGGCGATTGCCTGTATGAACCTGCTGGTGGCGCTGGGGATGCAGAAACACAATATCGTGGTCTGCGACTCGAAGGGCGTGATTTACGAAGGCCGCGAGCCCAATATGGCGGAAACCAAAGCCGCTTACGCGGTGAAGGATGACGGTAAACGCAGTCTCGACGACGTGATTGCTGATGCGGATATCTTCCTTGGCTGCTCCGGCCCGAAAGTGCTGACCCAGGAGATGGTCAAAAAGATGGCACGCGCGCCGATGATTCTGGCGCTGGCTAACCCTGAGCCAGAAATTCTGCCGCCGCTGGCGAAAGAAGTGCGTCCGGATGCCATTATCTGTACCGGCCGTTCTGACTACCCGAACCAGGTGAACAACGTGCTGTGCTTCCCGTTCATCTTCCGCGGCGCGCTGGACGTTGGCGCAACGGCGATTAACGAAGAGATGAAGCTGGCGGCAGTCCACGCGATTGCGGAACTGGCGCACGCCGAGCAGAGCGAAGTGGTAGCCTCCGCCTACGGTGACCAGGACCTGAGCTTTGGCCCAGAATATATTATTCCTAAGCCGTTCGATCCGCGTCTGATCGTTAAGATCGCTCCTGCGGTAGCGAAAGCGGCGATGGATTCCGGCGTGGCGAAACGCCCGATTGCCGATTTCGATGCGTATATCGAAAAACTGAGCGAGTTCGTCTACAAAACCAACCTGTTCATGAAGCCGATTTTCTCACAGGCCCGTAAAGAGCCGAAGCGCATTGTACTGGCGGAAGGGGAAGACAATCGCGTGCTGCACGCGACGCAGGAGCTGATTACGCTCGGTCTGGCGAAGCCGATTCTGATTGGCCGCCCAAGCGTCATTGAAATGCGTTTGCAGAAACTGGGCCTGCAAATTAAAGCCGGCGTGGACTTTGAAATCGTCAACAACGAGTCCGACCCGCGCTTTAAAGAGTACTGGCAGGAATACTATAGCTTGATGAAGCGCCGTGGGATTACCCAGGAGCAGGCGCAGCGTGAAATGCGCAGCAACACCACTGCAATTGGCTCCATTATGGTGCTGCGCGGCGAAGCTGACGGCATGATCTGCGGCACCATCGGTGACTACCATGAGCACTTCAGCGCCGTACAGCCGCTGTTTGGCTACCGCGACGGCGTTCACACCGCGGGCGCAATGAATGCGCTGCTGCTGCCAAGCGGCAATACCTTTATTGCCGATACCTACGTCAACAATGACCCAACGCCGGAGCAGATTGCTGAAATCACTCTGATGGCGGCGGAAAGCGTGCGTCGTTTTGGTATTGAACCGCGCGTGGCGCTGCTGTCACACTCTAACTTTGGCTCGTCCGATTGCCCATCAGCCAGCAAAATGCGCGATGCGCTGGAACTGGTGAAGGCACGTGCGCCTGAGCTGATGATTGACGGTGAGATGCACGGCGATGCCGCGCTGGTGGAAAGCATTCGTAATGACCGTATGCCGGACAGCCCGCTGAAAGGCTCTGCGAATATCCTGGTGATGCCAAATATGGAAGCGGCGCGTATCAGCTACAACCTGCTGCGCGTATCCAGTTCTGAAGGGGTAACCGTGGGGCCAGTGCTGATGGGGGTATCGAAGCCGGTACATATCCTGACGCCGATTGCTTCCGTCCGCCGCATCGTTAACATGGTGGCGCTGGCGGTAGTCGAAGCGCAGACCCAGCCGCTGTAACAATGTAGCCCGGGGAGGCATTCACGCCGACCCCGGGAATGGCACCGAGCTAATCCCGGCGGCACTTCGCTTGGCCGGGCTACAGGAGCCAGTCTTTCACTTTGATAAATTCGCTTAAGGCGGCTTCCGGGCTGCCTTCTTCCGGCTGGTAGTTATACTCCCAGCGCACCAGCGGCGGCATCGACATCAAAATCGACTCCGTGCGCCCGCCGGTCTGTAGGCCGAACAGCGTGCCGCGGTCCCACACCAGATTAAACTCCACGTAGCGCCCGCGGCGATAGAGTTGGAAATCGCGCTCACGTTCGCCGTACGCCATCGCTTTTCGTCGTTCAACAATTGGCAGGTAGGCATCGGTGAAGCCTTTCCCTACCGCTTGCATAAAGCCAAAGCAGTGGTCGAAATCAGGCGTATTCAGGTCGTCAAAGAACAAGCCGCCAATGCCGCGCTGCTCGTTGCGGTGCTTGAGATGAAAATAATCATCGCACCACTTTTTATAGCGCGGATAGACATCCTCGCCAAACGGCAGACACAGGTCTCGGGCGACAGTGTGCCAGTGCACCGCATCTTCCTGAAAACCGTAGTAGGGCGTTAAATCGAAGCCGCCGCCAAACCACCATACCGGCTCAGCGCCCGGTTTTTCGGCGATAAAGAAGCGGACGTTAGCGTGGCTTGTCGGCACGTATGGGTTGCGCGGGTGTACCACCAGCGATACGCCCATGGCTTCAAAGCTGCGCCCGGCAAGTTCTGGGCGATGTGCCGTTGCTGATGCGGGCATCGCATCGCCATGGACGTGGGAGAAGTTCACCCCGGCCTGTTCAAAGACGCTGCCGTCGCGCAGAACTCGGCTGCGACCGCCGCCGCCGGCTTCACGCTGCCAGCTATCTTCAATAAAGGTGCTGCCATCTACGCGCTCAAGCTGCTGGCAGATATCGTCCTGCAGCTTGAGCAGAAAGGCTTTCACCTGCTGTACGTTGATGGTCATTAACGTCTCTTCGCGTGGGCTTTCTGGTTATCAAACCAGTGGAAGTAGCTGATGATGCCGGAAGCAATCGCATCGGCAATTTTCTGCCTGAACGCGACGGTACCCAGCAGCTTCTCTTCTCCTGGGTTGGTGATAAACGAGGTTTCCACCAGCACTGAAGGAATGGACGGCGACTTCAGCACCACAAATGCGGCCTGTTCTGTACTGCGACTGTGCAGCTTGTGCACCGGCTTAATTTTCTTCAGCACGTGCGAGCCGAGCGTCAGGCTGTTTTTAATGGTGTCGGTCTGGACAAGGTCAAACAGCACCTGCTGGAGCAAGTGGTCTTTATCCTTGGCCTTTTTACCGGCGAGCTCATCGGCGGCGTTCTCTTTGTCCGACAGGTATTTTGCCATGGCGCTACTGGCCCCACGGTTAGAAAGGGCAAACACCGATGCGCCCGCCGCTGAAGGGTTAGTAAAGCCGTCCGCGTGAATCGACATAAACAGATCCGCGCCGTGCTGATGGGCAATTTCGACCCTGTCGTAAAGCGGAATAAAGGTGTCGCCCGAGCGGGTCAATTTGGCATCGATACCGTTCTTCTGCAAAATTGCGCGGACGTTTTTGGCAATCGCCAGCACCACGTGTTTCTCTTTCGAACCGTTATGCCCAATGGCGCCGGTATCAATACCGCCGTGGCCTGGGTCCAGCATCACTAAGCGTCTGCCCGACGATTTCTTCGCCGGTTTGCTGTGACCGTTGCTGGTTTTTAAATTGGTCTCTTTAGCGACTGCCTGAGAGGCGATCCCCGACAGCGTGAGTGCAGCCAGTCCGGCTTTTAGCACCTGGCGGCGCGAAGTCAGTATTTTTAAGGGTTTAAAAGTGCTCATTCCGGCCTGAGTTGTAAAAACAAGAATCCATATGTTATATCGTATCGCGAATTTCGTTACGACTGTTCGTGATGAGAATTGTTTTACTTTTCATTTCAATACGTGTCTGTACCGTATTATGCCATTTTTTTCACTGTGCCGCGTCAGATATTGGCTAAATTGCCCGTTCACGCCATAATCACTGTTTTTAAACCTGAAAAGGCGGGCAATACCATGGAGATACGCGTTTTTCGCCAGTCGGACTTTGAAGAAGTCATCACCCTGTGGGAGCGCTGCGATCTGTTGCGCCCGTGGAACGATCCGGAGATGGACATCGAGCGCAAGGTTAACCATGACGTGAGTCTGTTTCTTGTCGCGGAAGTCAACGGTGAAGTGGTCGGCACCATTATGGGCGGCTACGATGGCCACCGCGGCTCTGCGTACTACCTGGGCGTGCACCCGGAATACCGTGGTCGCGGCATCGCCAATGCGCTGCTGAATCGCCTGGAGAAAAAGTTGATTGCCCGCGGTTGCCCGAAAATCCAGATCATGGTTCGTGAAGAAAACGACGTGGTGCTTGGTATGTACGAACGTTTAGGCTACGAACATGCCGACGCACAAAGTTTAGGTAAGCGCCTGATAGAAGATGAAGAGTACTGAGTTTTCACCCGCTGATTACGACCCGCAGGGCCGTCTGCGCCTGCCTTTTCTGTTCTGGTGTCTGCTACTGTTGCAGGCGCGGACGTGGGTACTTTTCCTGATGGCGGGCGCATCGCGCAATCAGGGCGATGCGCTGCTGAATCTGTTTTATCCCGACCATAGCCTTTTCTGGATTGGGCTGCTTCCCGGCGTGCCGGCGGTTCTGGCCTTTTTGCTAAGCGGGCGGCGGCATCTTTATCCGCGCCTATGGAAATGGCTCCGCCCGGTCCTGATCCTCGCCCAACTGATTTTACTGCTCTGGCAGCCGTGGATGTGGCTGGGCGGTGAAGCGCTTTCCGGCGTGGGATTAAGCCTGTTTTTACTCGATATTTTTGCCTTATGGTGGCTTATCACCAACCGACGTTTACACGCCTGTTTTACGGATGTCGCAGAATAGACGGCACTTTTTGTGTTTACTGGACTCCAATAGGCCTGACTTGAATATATAGGAAGTATCAATGAAATCGCTGCGTTTACTCTTGTGTGCCCTCCCTCTGGCGCTGACCGGCTGTTCAACGTTGTCGTCGGTGAACTGGTCTGCCGCCTATCCGTGGAACTGGTTTGGTTCCTCCGCCGGTGTGACGGAGCAGGGCGTGGGCGGACTTAATGGGTCCACCGCGCTGAACGAACAGGCGATTAGCGATGCGCTTGGTAGCAGCTATCGTCTGCGTAGCGGGATGAAAGCGCACGACGGTAACATCGTTCATTACTTTGAAGCGCTGCGCGGCGATAAGCTGGCGCTGGTGATTAACGGCGATAGCGGCACCGTCAGCCGCATTGATGTTCTTGATGACAGTATTGAAGCCGCAGATGACGTGAAGGTCGGCACTCCGTTCAATAAAATTTACGATAAAGCCTTTGGCAATTGTCAGGCGACAACGGGAGACGACAGCAACGTCGTCGAGTGTAAGGCCAAAGGCAGCGAGCACATCAGCTACCAGTTCTCGGGCGACTGGCAGGGGCCGCAGGGTTTGATGCCGCCGGACGATACCTTGAAAAACTGGACGCTGAAGAAAATCATCTGGCGTCGCTAAATTTGACGCCAGATAGCCCGTAGATGTCAAAAGCGGGTACAATGTGTGAGGTTTTTATATGCCACGACGTCGTGGCATTTTATTTTCAGGAGGAGCGATGTCTCAGGTTCAGAGCGGCATTTTGCCGGAACATTGCCGCGCGGCGATTTGGATTGAAGCCAATGTTAAAGGGGACGTTAACGCCCTGCGTGCCGGTAGCAAAATTTTTGCCGAAAAGCTGGCGGCGTTTCAGGATAAATTCCCGGATGCGCATTTAGGCGCAGTGGTGGCGTTTGGTCACGACACCTGGCGCGAGCTGAGCGGCGGCGTAGGTGCAGAAGAGCTGAAAGACTTCCCTCCGTACGGTAAAGGACTTGCACCCTCCACGCAGTTTGATGTGTTGATCCACATTCTGTCGCTGCGCCACGACGTAAACTTCTCCGTTGCTCAGGCTGCACTGGCGGCGTTCGGTGATGCCCTGGACGTGCAGGAAGAAGTGCACGGTTTCCGCTGGGTTGAAGAGCGTGACCTGAGTGGTTTCGTTGATGGCACCGAGAACCCGGCGGGTGAAGAAACGCGCCGTGAAGTTGCCGTAATTAAAGACGGTGTTGATGCGGGCGGCAGCTACGTCTTTGTTCAGCGCTGGGAGCACAACCTCAAGCAGCTTAACCGCATGAGCGTACCGGATCAGGAAATGATGATTGGCCGTACCAAAGAAGCCAACGAAGAGATCGACGGCGACGATCGCCCGGAAACCTCTCACCTGACCCGCGTTGACCTGAAAGAAGACGGCAAAGGGCTGAAAATTGTGCGTCAGAGTCTGCCTTATGGCACCGCGAGCGGTACCCACGGCCTGTACTTCTGCGCGTACTGTGCGCGTCTGCATAACATTGAACAGCAACTGCTGAGCATGTTTGGCGACACCGACGGTAAGCGCGATGCGATGCTGCGCTTTACTAAGCCGGTGACCGGTGGGTATTACTTTGCGCCTTCGCTGGATAAGTTAGTGGCGTTGTAAGGTGCACTCTCTTCAGATGCCATAAAACGGGTCGTCTGATAGTGATACCGGCATGCCGCAATCAGTAGAGCATCGTTATCAAGTTTGTAGACAAGTCGATGCTCTAATGTGATCCGGCGGGACCAGAATCCCGCCAGATCAAATTTCAGCGGTTCTGGCTTACCTTTGCCGACAAAGGGCGTGCGTTTAATCTCCCTGATAAGTTCGTTTATCTTTTTTATCATGCTCTTATCCGTATCTTGCCAGTACAGATAATCGTCCCATGCCTGTGCTGACCAGATAAGTTTCACTCCATCAGATCCCTTTGGATACCTTTTCCAGTCTTTAGCTCCTCAATCGCATCCATGAGTCGTCCGGCATTTGCGGGTGATTGCATCAGATAAGCGGTTTCTTCCAGCGAACTGTATTCCTCAAGCGACATCAGCACGCATGCCTTACCGTTTTGTTGGGTGATGATAATAGGGGCGCGCTCTTCCGTCGCTTGCCGTAACGTTGTGGATAGGTTTTGCTGGGCTTCGCTATCGCTGATTATTCTCATTGCACTCTCCAGATGATGTCATACATATCCATTGTATGTGTGCGGATATTTGACCCTGGATTAACAGCCCGAACAAGCCGTTGATAATGCTTTTGCGAGGCGTTATCCAGATATTCCTGGCATGTTAAAAATCCTTATTCTCTTTTCAACTTCCAAATCACCAAACGGTATATAAAACCGTTACTCCTTTCGTCTCCGTTATAAATACACTGGTGCTCAGAGAGTCTTCAAACGATAGGGTGCGCAATGGCTATGACGTTACTGAAAAAAAGATACCTGGCGCTGGCCGCTTCAATGCTGCTGGTGGCGCAAGCACAGGCGACGGAGCTGTTAAACAGCTCTTATGACGTCTCCCGTGAGCTGTTCGCCGCCCTGAATACGCCGTTTGAACAGCAATGGGCGAAGGACAACGCGGGTGACAAGCTGACGATTAAGCAGTCTCACGCCGGTTCTTCCAAGCAGGCGCTGGCTATTTTGCAGGGCTTAAAAGCTGACGTTGTAACTTATAACCAGGTGACCGATGTGCAGATTCTGCACGACAAAGGCAACCTGATCCCGGCCAATTGGCAGTCTCGTTTGCCAAATAACAGCTCGCCGTTCTACTCGACCATGGCGTTCCTGGTGCGTAAGGGCAACCCGAAGCATATCGAGAGCTGGAATGACCTGGTGCGTCCGGACGTGAAGCTGATTTTCCCGAATCCGAAAACCTCCGGCAACGCGCGCTATACCTATCTGGCAGCGTGGGGCGCCGCGGACCAGGCTGACGGCGATGATAAAGCTAAAACTCAGCAGTTTATGACCCAGTTCCTGAAAAACGTCGAAGTGTTTGATACCGGCGGCCGTGGCGCGACCACCACTTTCGTGGAGCGCGGTCTGGGCGATGTGCTGATCACCTTCGAGTCTGAAGTGAACAATATCCGTAAGCAGTATGAAGATCAGGGCTTCGAAGTTGTGGTGCCGAAGGTCAACATTCTGGCGGAGTTCCCGGTCGCGTGGGTCGACAAAAACGTCAAGGCTAACGGTACCGAGAAGGCGGCGAAAGCCTACCTGAACTATCTGTATAGCCCGCAGGCGCAGACCATCATCACCGACTACTACTACCGCGTGAACAACCCGCAGGTGATGGACAAGCTGAAAGACAAATTCCCGCAGACTGAACTGTTCCGCGTGGAAGACAAATTTGGCGCCTGGCCTGAAGTGATGAAAACGCATTTCGCCAGCGGTGGTGAGTTAGACAAGCTGTTAGCGGCGGGGCGTAAGTAATGTTTGCTGTTTCTTCCAGACGTGTGCTGCCGGGCTTTACCCTGAGCCTCGGCACCAGTCTGCTGTTTGTTTGTTTAATTCTGCTGCTGCCGCTGAGCGCGTTGGTCATGCAACTGGCGCAGATGAGCTGGTCGCAGTACTGGGATGTGATTACCAACCCGCAGGTGGTGGCAGCCTACAAAGTGACGCTGCTGTCGGCGTTTGTGGCTTCGATTTTTAACGGCGTGTTTGGCCTGCTGATGGCGTGGGTGTTAACCCGCTACCGTTTCCCGGGCCGTACGCTGCTGGACGCGTTGATGGATCTGCCGTTTGCGCTGCCAACGGCGGTGGCGGGCCTGACGCTGGCGTCGCTGTTCTCGGTGAACGGCTTCTACGGTGAGTGGCTGGCGAAGTTTGATATTAAGGTGACCTACACCTGGCTCGGCATCGCGGTTGCGATGGCGTTCACCAGCATCCCGTTTGTGGTACGTACCGTTCAGCCGGTGCTGGAAGAGTTAGGCCCTGAATATGAAGAAGCGGCGGAAACGCTGGGCGCTACGCGCTGGCAGAGCTTCCGTAAAGTGGTGCTGCCGGAACTTTCCCCGGCGCTGGTGGCGGGCGTCGCGCTGTCGTTCACCCGCAGCCTTGGCGAGTTTGGCGCGGTGATTTTCATCGCCGGGAACATTGCCTGGAAGACGGAAGTGACCTCGCTGATGATCTTTATTCGCCTGCAGGAGTTTGATTATCCAGCGGCGAGCGCGATTGCATCAGTTATCCTCGCGGCCTCTCTGCTGCTGCTGTTTTCCATCAATACCTTGCAAAGTCGCTTTGGTCGACGTGTGGTAGGTCACTAATGGCGGAAGTTACTCAATTGAAGCGCTATGACGCACCCCGCATCAACTGGGGTAAATGGTTTCTGATTGGTACCGGGATGCTGGTTTCGGCCTTTATCCTGCTGGTACCGATGATCTACATCTTCGTCCAGGCTTTCAGCAAAGGGTTGATGCCGGTGCTGCATAACCTGGCCGACCCGGACATGCTGCACGCCATCTGGCTGACGGTGATGATTGCGCTGATTACCGTGCCGGTGAACCTGGTGTTCGGCGTGCTGCTGGCATGGCTGGTGACGCGCTTTAACTTCCCGGGTCGTCAGCTGCTGCTGACGCTGCTGGATATCCCGTTTGCCGTCTCGCCGGTCGTCGCGGGTTTGGTTTATCTGCTGTTTTACGGTTCCAACGGCCCACTCGGCGGCTGGCTGGAAGCGCATAACCTGCAAATTATGTTTGCCTGGCCGGGTATGGTGCTGGTCACCATCTTTGTGACCTGCCCGTTCGTGGTTCGTGAATTGGTACCGGTAATGCTGAGCCAGGGCAGCCAGGAAGACGAAGCGGCGGTGCTGCTTGGCGCTTCCGGCTGGCAGATGTTTAAACGCGTCACGTTGCCAAATATTCGCTGGGCGCTGCTGTACGGCGTGGTGCTGACTAACGCCCGCGCAATCGGTGAGTTTGGCGCGGTGTCGGTGGTCTCCGGCTCGATTCGCGGGGAGACCCTGTCGCTACCGTTACAGATTGAACTGCTGGAGCAGGACTACAACACCGTCGGTTCCTTTACCGCCGCCGCGTTGCTGACCCTGATGGCTATTTTGACCTTGTTCTTAAAGAGTGCGTTGCAGTGGCGTTTGCATAATCAAGAAAAACGCGCGCAACAGGAGGGAAATCATGAGCATTGAGATTGCCAATATTAAGAAGTCTTTTGGTCGCACCCAGGTGCTGAATGATATCTCTCTGGATATCCCTTCCGGCCAGATGGTCGCGCTGCTGGGGCCGTCCGGCTCCGGGAAAACCACGCTGCTGCGTATTATCGCCGGGCTGGAGCACCAGACCAGCGGGCATATTCGCTTCCACGGCACTGACGTCAGCCGCCTGCACGCGCGTGAACGTAAAGTGGGATTTGTGTTCCAGCACTACGCGCTGTTCCGCCATATGACGGTGTTCGACAACATCGCCTTTGGCCTGACGGTGCTGCCTCGTCGCGAGCGCCCAAACGCCGCAACCATTAAAGCAAAAGTCACCAAACTGCTGGAGATGGTGCAGCTCGCCCATCTGGCAGACCGCTACCCGGCACAGCTTTCTGGCGGACAAAAACAGCGCGTGGCGTTGGCTCGTGCGCTGGCGGTGGAGCCACAGATTTTACTGCTCGACGAACCGTTCGGCGCGCTGGATGCGCAGGTACGTAAAGAGCTGCGTCGCTGGCTGAGACAGCTACATGAAGAGCTGAAATTCACCAGTGTTTTCGTCACCCACGATCAGGAAGAAGCGATGGAAGTCGCTAACCGCGTGGTGGTGATGAGCCAGGGTAATATCGAACAGGCCGATGAACCGGATCAGGTATGGCGCGAGCCCGCCACCCGCTTCGTACTGGAGTTTATGGGGGAAGTGAATCGTCTGCAGGGCACCATTCGCGGCGGGCAGTTCCACGTTGGCGCGCACCGCTGGCCGCTGGGCTATACGCCGTCCTATCAGGGGCCGGTGGATCTGTTCCTGCGTCCGTGGGAAGTGGACGTGAGCCGCCGTACCAGTCTCGATTCCCCGCTGCCGGTTCAGGTGCTGGAAGCTAGCCCTAAAGGTCACTACACCCAATTAGTTGTCCAGCCTCTGGGGTGGTATCACGAGCCGTTAACGGTGGTGATGCGAGGGGACGACGCGCCGCTGCGTGGCGATCGTCTGTTTGTGGGCTTGCAGAATGCACGCCTCTATCACGGCGACCAGCGTATTGAGTCCCATGAGACGCTTGCTCTGGCAGAAACGGCCTGATAGCTTAATCGCACGTGGTTTTGCCGGGTGGCGCTACGCTTACCCGGCCTACAAAACAATACTGACAGGCCCGGTAAGCGAAACGCAGCCGGGCTTTTTATTGGACAGCAGAAGTGAATACATTAGAACAAACGATCGGCAACACGCCGCTGGTCAAATTACAACGTCTGGGGCCGGATAACGGCAGTGAAATCTGGATCAAGCTGGAAGGCAACAACCCAGCGGGGTCGGTCAAAGACCGTGCGGCGCTGTCGATGATTGTCGAAGCCGAAAAACGCGGTGAAATAAAGCCGGGCGATGTGCTGATTGAAGCGACCAGCGGTAATACCGGCATTGCGCTGGCGATGATTGCGGCGCTCAAGGGCTATCGCATGAAGCTGCTGATGCCCGACAACATGAGCCAGGAACGCCGTGCGGCAATGCGCGCCTACGGTGCCGAGCTGATTCTGGTCACTAAAGAACAGGGGATGGAAGGGGCACGTGATTTAGCCCTTGAAATGGCCCAGCGCGGCGAAGGCAAGCTGTTGGATCAGTTCAACAATCCGGATAACCCGTACGCGCACTACACTACAACCGGCCCGGAAATCTGGCAGCAGACGGCGGGGCGCATTACCCATTTCGTCTCCAGTATGGGCACCACCGGGACGATTACCGGCGTGTCGCGCTTCTTACGCGAGCAGGACAACGCGGTGACTATCGTTGGCCTGCAGCCGGAAGAAGGCAGTAGTATTCCAGGGATTCGCCGTTGGCCTGCGGAATATATGCCGGGCATTTTTAACGCCAGTTTGGTTGACCAGGTGTTGGATATTCACCAGAACGACGCGGAAAACACCATGCGTGCGCTGGCGGTGAAAGAAGGTGTGTTCTGTGGCGTGAGTTCCGGCGGCGCGGTAGCCGGGGCCATTCGCGTGGCCGAACAAAACCCAGGAGCAGTGGTGGTGGCGATCATCTGCGATCGCGGCGATCGCTACCTTTCAACCGGCGTGTTTGGCGAAGAGCACTTCAGCCAGGGCGCGGGGATTTAAACTTCCGGATTATCCAGCAGGTCTGTGCCGTAGGAGTTATCTACGGTGCAGAGCCAGCGGCCTGCGAACTTTTGAAAAACGTAGGTAGCGCGGCGCGTAACCTGCGTTGACTCTCCCTCCGCTAACGGAATATCCAACCGGGTTTCCATAATCACCAGCGCGTTATCACCGCCTTCAATAATCTCCATTCGCCCCTGCGTCACCACCAGTCGATGCTGAAAATAGTCGGCGATGGCAATAAACGCTTTGCGAATATTCTCTTTGCCGCTAACGACCATGCCAGGTTTGACCACCAGGGTGGCGTCGTCGGCATAATATTCCATCAGCGTGGCGTAGTCCTCCTGCGAGATGGCGCGGTCGCAGGCTTCGATAACGGCTTTAAGCGATGATGCTGGCATGGATTCTCCTTGGCTAGGGGGACTTCCCCGGCGGCGCTGCGCTTGGCCGGGCTATCGTAGCCCGGACGAGGCGAAGCCGACTCCGGGGAACTACTGGGTCAGCTTATCAAGGAATGCCCATAACTTCTGGTTCATTTCGCGATAATCGTGCGCGCGCATCTCCTCCACCGAGCGGATAAACGGTTTGCCTTTGGCCTCCGCCAGTTCCTGCTCGGAATGCTGAATCAACCCTTCGACGGCGTCAGCGGTAAATTCCATATGGCACTGGAAACCATAAACCTTATCGCGATACTGAACGATTTGGCGCGGGCAGCCAGCGCTTTCGGCCAGGATTACCGTGTCTGCCGTCAGACCTGGCATATCGTTGTGCCAGTGGCCTACGGTTAACGGTGAGCCAAAATGGCTGAATAGCGGGTGTTCGAGCCCGGCTGGGGTAAGCGTAATCGGGTAGTGGCCGATTTCTTTATTTGGGCTCTGCTGTACCTCTGCGCCCAGCGCTTCACCAATCAGCTGCGAGCCAAGACAAATCCCTACCACGATACGCCCAGCGTCAATCGCCTGGCGAATCAGCCGCTGCTCGGCTTTCGAATCAAAATAGGGGCACTCGGCAAGGGTGGTGCGCGGTGACTGCGGGCCGCCAAAGACCACCAGCATATCAAACCCGTCGGCGTTCTCCGGCACCGTGTTACCGGCGTAAACGTGGGTCTCGCTCACATTATGGCCACGCGTAGCAGCCCAGGGCAGGTAGGCTCCCGCAGATTCAAATGATTCGTGGATAACAAAATGGACGCGCACGGAAGTTCTCCTGTTAGCGGCTTAGCGCCTGACGAATATCGCCAGCCAGCCGGTTGATGTCGTTGTCGTTGAGTGTTGAAAGCGTAATGCGCAGGCCCTGCGCCGGAGACTGCACGCCAAAAGCATCGCCTTCGCGTACCAGCCAGCCGGATTTGGCGAGCGTAAAAGCCATGTCCTGGCTGGAGTCCGTAAGCGGTAGCCAGAAGTTCAGGCCATCGCCGGGGGCAATATGGGTTATCCCTTGCGCACGTAGCGCCTGCGCCATTTTTTGTTGCTGCCCGGCATAAAACTGTCGGGTCTGCTCGAGGGATTGCTGGAAATCTGTGTCGCTTAAGCAGGCGTAGACCAGATCCTGCAACAGATGGCTGACCCATTGACTACCGGCGTTAAGCCGCAATCTCAGCTTCGCCGAGGTAGCGGTATCGCTGGCGACAAAAGCTAGCCGCAGATCCGGGCCTAACGTTTTCGACACTGAACGAACCACCGCCCAGTGCTGTGTTTGCGGTGCAATCACCGGGTGCCAGGGCGCTTCGGCGAGTAGGGCAAAGTGGTCGTCTATTATCACTAGCGTTTGCGGGTAGCGGCTCAGCACCTGCTGTAATGCAGCGGCGCGGGCGGCGCTCAGGCTGCACCCGGTGGGGTTATGGGCGCGTGGCGTCAGGATCACGGCACGAGCGCCTTTACTCAACGCCTGCTCCAACTGTTCTGGCTGCATCCCTTCACGGTCAATGCTGACCGGGCTGGCGTTAAAGCCGCTGTAGCGTAGCATGCTGATGCTGCTCAGAAAGCAGGGGTCTTCGACGGCAACGGTGTCGCCTGGCAGAAGGTGGGCGCTCAGCAGGCGCTCAATAGCATCAATCGCCCCGCTGGTAAGGTCGATTTCTCCAGCTACGGGCATAACATCCTGCATCCACTGCGCCGCCCAATCGGCCAGCGCTGGTGATACCGGCGTATCGCCGTACAGACGCGGCGTGCTGCTGATGCGTGAGAGGTACTGCGCCAGGTTTGGCAGTCGTTTCGTTGCGGGATTACCGCTGGAGAGATCGGTAAGCGGCGTATGCGGATTACCGCCTTCCAGCGCCACCGGAGCGGCGGTCTCTTTAACCACGGTGCCGTTACGACCCAGGCTCAGCGCCAGCCCGGAGGTCACCAGCCGCTTATAGGCGGACGCCACCGTGTTGCGGTTCACGCCAAGCTGGGTAGCCAGTTCACGCACCGGCGGCAGCGTTTCTCCCTTCGCTAATGTCCCGCGGGTGATATGCTGACGAATACTGTCAAAGATTTCGTTGGCGCTTTTTCCGTCGATCATTATTGACCTATGACAAAATGAATTTTAGCATATGACGATAATAGTGAGGCGTTAGCCCGCTGTCCAGAGTCAGAGGAGAAGTAGATGGGGCAGGATAGTGAAATACAGTCGGTGCTCTTCAACGATACGCACCGGGCATTACAGACGGACATCGTGGCCGTTCAGTCGCTGGTGGTCTACGGCAGCGTAGGTAACAGCATTGCGGTACCCGCGATAAAATCCCACGGCCTGCGGGTGACTGCCGTGCCGACGGTGCTGTTCAGCAACACGCCGCACTACGAGACGTTCTACGGCGGCGTCATTCCCGGTGAGTGGTTCGGCGGCTATCTGAAGGCACTGAATGAGCGTGATGCGCTGCGTGAACTGAAGGCGGTCACCACCGGCTATATGGGCAGCGCGGAGCAAATTGCGCTACTGGCCGAGTGGCTGAAAACGGTACAGGTATCGCACCCGGATATCTGCATTCTGGTCGACCCGGTCATTGGCGATGTCGATAGCGGTATCTACGTGAAGGCGGAAATTCCGCAAGCCTATCGTACCCATTTATTGCCGCTGGCGCAGGGGCTAACGCCGAACGTGTTCGAGCTGGAAATGCTGAGCGGCAAGCCGTGCCGTACGCTGGATGAAGCGGTTCTGGCGGCAAAATCTTTACTCAGCGATACGCTGAAGTGGGTGGTGATCACCAGCGCGCCTGGGCGGACGGAAAACAACATTACCGTCGCCGTTGTGACACCGGAAGCGGTAGAGGTGATTGAACACCCGCGTCTGGAAACGGACTTAAAAGGCACCGGCGATCTGTTTTGCGCTGAGCTGATTAGCGGCATCGTACAGCAACAGCCGCTCGCCGCCGCGGCACATGCGGCGGCAGAACGGGTGCTGGCAGTGATGAGTTGGACGCAGAAATGCGGTTGTGATGAGCTAATACTGCCGCCGGCAGGGGAGGTGCGATGAAGTGTTATCGTCTGGTTATTCGGCATAATGGCCGTCTGGTAGGGCATTTTGATACCAGCGGGCAGGATGCCCTTGAGGATGCCTGCGTCGCGCGGGCAATGTTTGGCGTTACCGGTGGCTATCAGTGTGAACTGCTGGTGTCCGATTCCGAGCGCCGGATGCTGGAAAGCGGGCCGGAAGGAATGAAAGTTCTGATGCGCGAACCGTGTTTTCGTCCGGTGACGTCACAGCTGTAACCCGTAAGTTGGCGCTGAAATGTTCGCAATATTGTAGGCCTGATAAGCGTAGCGCCATCAGGCAGTGCGCAGCTCCATCGCCGGATGGCGGCGCAAGCGCCTTATCCGGCCTACATACTACAGGCAAAAAAATGGCGCCATTCGGCGCCATTTTTATATGCGGTTAAGCATTATTTTTTAATGCGAATAACCGGGGTCTCACCCACTGTCACGCTACCGGACAGTTTGGTCAGTTCTTTGATCTCGTCCATGTTGGAGATAACCACCGGAGTCAGGGTAGACTTGGCTTTTTCTTCCAGCAGGGCCAGATCGAACTCAATCACGGTGTCGCCAACTTTAACGCGCTGGCCTTCTTCCGCGATGCGAGTGAAACCTTCGCCTTTCAGTTCAACGGTATCGATACCGAAGTGAACGAACAGCTCGATGCCGCTATCGGATTCGATAGAGAAAGCGTGGTTGGTTTCAAAAATTTTACCGATGGTGCCGTCAACCGGTGCAACCATTTTGTTACCGGTTGGTTTGATAGCAATGCCATCGCCAACAATCTTCTCAGCAAACACTACATCCGGCACGTCTTCGATGTTGACGATTTCGCCAGAGAGCGGTGCAATGATCTCAATGGTTCCGGTGTCTTTTTTATCATCAGAAACCAGAGATTTCAGTTTATCGAACAAACCCATGATCTTCTCCTAAGCAGTAATTTGGGCCGCGTCTCGTGGATTAGCAGATTGTTTTTTCTTCAATGAACTTGTTCACCAACGCCAGCAGTTCGTCTGTGGTCGGTTGAGCAAGCGCTTGCTCTGCTAATACCTTCGCATCTTCGAAGTTCGTGTTACGGATAATCTTCTTAATGCGCGGGATAGAAATGGCGCTCATAGAGAATTCGTCCAGACCCATCCCCAGCAACAGAAGTGTAGCACGTTCGTCGCCTGCAAGCTCACCACACATGCCAGTCCATTTGCCTTCAG
>NZ_CABTJS010000071.1:0-44591 GCF_902485085.1 uncultured Kluyvera sp. | reverse complement strand
TGCGCCGCCTGCAGCACGATTGCCGCCACGGCGGGTTTAATGCCGTAAAAGATACCGGCAATAATGGCAACGTCTCCCCAGGCGATATAGATCCACGACAACGCGATAAGAATAAAAAGCGAAGGAAGGATAAATAACAGCCCGGCGATCACGCCACCCCACGTTCTGTGCATCAGCCAGCCGATGTAGGTCGCAAGCTGCTGCGCTTCCGGACCGGGCAGCACCATACAGAAGTTGAGTGCGTGAAGGAAACGCGACTCGGATATCCAGCGCCGGTTCTCGACCAGCTCCTGGTGCATGATAGCTATCTGTCCGGCGGGCCCGCCAAAGCTGATAAACCCCAGCTTGAGCCAGAACCAGAACGCCTCCTTCAGGGGGATCGGCGAGGGCTTAACGTTTTCCTCTGCCAGCGTCAGCGACTCCGTTTTGTTCATCATGGCCGGACCTCATTTCAAACGTCGTTAACAGACCATCAAACAGCGAACAGGCCGCTGCGAGTAATGTGTCATCATCCGTAATGCTTTCACGCAATCCTGCCAGTACACTTTCAACGCCAGCCGCTTCGGGAGGCTGAACCCCGCCAACATCAAGGTAATGCACCAGCATTGCCAGACCATTCAGGGCATCCCCCGTCAGCCCGAAGCGGACCATCAGTACTTCAAAGGTCACCCGATTGTCGATGTGGCTGAAGGTCGCCCCATCAAAATCAAACCCCACCGCCGCTGTCGGGCAATCATTGCCATCCTCAAGCCAGAGAAACTGCGCATCAGGATCGATAAAACGCCGTATAAGCCAGGCGCTGGCAAGCCTGTCAATCCAGGGTCTGCGTCGGGTTGCCCAGATCCGGTTGTGGAAATCCTCAGGCATCAGTTGTGTCAGCTCGCCGCTGACGGCGTGGGGCTCGCCGGGAGAGATGAACCTGTTAATGCCTGCTTCCAGTTCCGTCAGGCTAAAGACGGCCTGCGCCTGCGCTTCACCAGGAAAGAAATCAATCGCCACAATCCGATCCAGCTCGCGCCGAAGTTTTCTCACCACCTTCAGCTGGCTGACGGCGGTTTCCTCATCCAGGTCGTTTTTACACACCTGTAGCCTTTCCAGCAGGGCCATGTACTGCTGAGAGCGATCAAATAACGGGCGGATTTCCTCTTCTTCGGGCGTTGCAGCGTTAAAAACAAAAGCCGCACCCCCCTCATCGCGGATTTCACGACTTATATCGTTAAAGATCTCTTGGCCCTGTTGCGCTTCAGGCAACAGATAAACGCCGTCGCGCAGCATGGCGGCACCGGTGTTTTTTAATGCCCGCCAGACACGCATACGCAACGTGGCCTGCTGAGTGGGCAGCGTCAGGATAAGAATATGTAGTTTCATGATGTAGAGATTAATGCATCATGTAGAATTTGCTACGAATAATTTTTTATATGCATATAACAATGGGGGGCCATCCAAAAAGAGAGCCACTAAAATGTAATACCGCTTGCCAGGCACACCGCTATTCTCTACTCTTTCCACATCCCCCCGGGGGGGATATGGAAAGCCAGGAGAGTTTCTGATGCTAAGCATTCTTTCTGATCGTTCATACCGCCACCTGTTTATGGCGCAAATAATTGCCCTTATCGGTACCGGTCTGGCGACCGTTGCGCTGGGCCTTCTGGCCTACGATCTGGCGGGCGACAGGGCCGGGGCCGTTCTGGGAACGGCGCTGGCGATTAAAATGAGTGCTTATATTCTGGTCGCCCCGGTTGCCGCCGCCTTCGCTGATAAATTTCCCCGCCGCACGATGCTGGTTACGTTGGATCTGGTGCGGGCTATGGTGGCTTTTGCACTGCCTTTCGTGACCCAAATCTGGGAAATTTATATCCTTATTTTCATTCTGCAATCGGCGTCAGCCGCGTTTACGCCAACGTTCCAGGCCACGATTCCTGATATCCTCCCGGACGAGCGTGACTACACCCGGGCGCTCTCGCTCTCCCGGCTGGCCTACGATCTTGAAAGCGTCATCAGCCCCATGCTGGCAGCCGCACTGCTGACGGTGATGAGTTTCCACAATCTTTTTGCAGGCACCGCCGTCGGTTTTCTCGCTTCCGCCATTCTGGTTGTCTCAGTCACCTTGCCCAGAATGCAGGCGCTGACTGTTCATCGCACCATTTACGATAAAACCACGCGCGGGATGCGCATCTTCCTGAAAACGCCAAGGCTGCGGGGGTTGCTGGCGCTGAATATGGCCGTTGCAGCGGCCAGCGCGATGGTGATCGTCAACACCGTGGTTCTGGTGCAGGCCGACTTTGGTTTCTCACAGCGCTCCACCGCGATTGCGCTGGCGTTCTTTGGCGTGGGGTCGATGATATCGGCGCTGATACTTCCGCGTCTTCTCGACAAAATAAGTGACCGGATGCCAATGATGGTCGGAACCGGTTTACTGGTTGTTGGCCTTGGGCTGGGTATTTTCCTTAAGGATTATTTTACGCTGGTCGTGCTCTGGGCTTTGCTGGGCGTTGGCTACTCGCTTTCCCAGACGCCATCCGGGCGTTTATTACGCCGCTCATCAACACCGGAAGACCGGCCTGCACTGTTTGCCGCTCAGTTTGCCCTGTCACATTCCTGCTGGCTGCTTACCTATCCGCTGGCCGGATGGGTAGGGGCAACCTGGGGAACTCAGGCCTCTTTTATTGCGCTTACCATTGTGGCGGCGTTCTCTCTGTTAACCGCCGTGCTGATCTGGCGTCCGGAACACGAGGTTTATTCGCAGTTGCACAGCCATCAGGATGCTGACGCGAAAACGGAAATAACCCATGAGCATGATTTCGTTATTGATGACGAACATCCCTCATGGCCGAAGAGAAAAAAATAATTACCCAACGTTCGTACTATCAGGAGAGGATAAACCGATAAACAGTGTGACCCTTACGTTGATACACATTATCTTATCCCCTCCACCCGGAGAGGATAAAAATGACTGTTCACGCTTCACACCCCGACATTATAAAAAGACTTAAACGTGCCGCCGGGCACCTGAAAAGCACCATCCAGATGCTTGAAGATGAAAAAGCCTGTCTGGATATCGCCCAGCAACTTTATGCTGTGGAAAAGGCGATAACAAACGCCAAGCGTACGCTCATTCATGACCATCTCGATCACTGTCTGGAGGATGCCCTTCACGCCGATCATGCCGGGTCTGACACAACGCTTAACGAATTTAAAGAGATCACCAAATATCTTTAAGGCAAGAGAAACATGACTGATTTTTCCGCTCTGTTACAGCAAGGCGTGGCTAACGCCTGGCTGTTTATTCCCAGCGCTATTTTGCTGGGTGCGCTCCACGGGCTCGAACCGGGCCATTCCAAAACGATGATGGCCGCTTTTATCGTGGCTGTCCGGGGAACCGTTAAGCAGGCTGTTCTGCTGGGGCTCGCTGCCACCCTTTCCCACACTTCAGTTGTCTGGTTAATTGCTCTGGGTGGAATGTATATCAGCCGCAAGTTTACCGCTGAATCTGCAGAGCCCTGGTTCCAGTTGATTTCTGCGATCATTATTCTCGCTACTGCCGCATGGATGTTCTGGCGCACCTGGCGCGGCGAAAAGCTATGGAAGATGGAGCAGGAACAGGAGCATTCTCACGGCCACCATCACGATGAAACACGCGTCATCGACACCGGTCACGGCAGCGTTGAACTCTCTATCTTTGAGGAAGGCCAGCCGCCTCACTGGCGTTTACGCATGCTTAGCGGCAAAAAATGGGAAGCGCGGGATATTTCGCTGGTGACCAACCGTGGGCCGGATACTTTTTCACAGGTATTCGACTTCGTTGAAAAAGACGGTTTTATGGAATCCACCCAGCCGATCCCCGAACCGCACAGCTTCGATGTCCGCTTAACCCTGGGTCATCGCGGCCATGTGCATGACTACGACGTAGCGTTTCATGAGCACGACCACGATCACGAGCATGACCACTCGGCTCTGGAAGGTCTGGACGTGAATTCTCAGGAATATCAGGATGCGCACGAAAAGGCGCATGCGAACGATATCAAAAAGCGTTTTGCCAATCGTAAGGTCACAACCGGGCAGATAGTCCTGTTTGGCCTGACCGGCGGGTTAATCCCTTGCCCGGCAGCCATTACCGTTTTGCTGCTCTGCATTCAGGTGAAAGAGTTTACGCTTGGTGCTGCCCTGGTGCTGTGCTTCAGTATTGGCTTAGCCATTACGCTGGTTTCGGTAGGTGCGGCTGCGGCGTTTAGCGTTCGTCAGGCAACCAAACGCTGGAGCGGATTTGATACGCTGGCGCGTCGTGCTCCGTACTTCTCAAGCGTGCTGATAGCTCTTGTGGGGATATATATGGGCTATCACGGCATGACAGGCATTATGCAATAATTTTTTGAAGCGCCGATATTCACAATACGTTGTAATTCGACCTGAACATTGAGGTTCAGGTTGAGTCTTCTTAAGTATTCATGCCTTTACACTCATGCAAAGAGTCCATGTCAGCTTTAAGCTCATTACACGTTTTGGCTGTGTATTGCACTAGTACGCTGTCCTTTCCCTTAGCAGTAAAGCACTCTTCCGGAATATTGTCTGATAGTGATTAATCACAAACTATGATGCTTTTGCCACCATATGAAGCTCGCATACGCATCTCTGCTTGTACCTGTGGCAGCCCTGTTTAAAAAACCAGCAATAAAAATTTTCACATACTAGGTATTAATATAAATTTTATTAAATAACAATAACTTGTCGTTGTTTGGAATATAAGTTGGAATAATTTGTTGTAAAAAATGTGGTTGCGTTCTATCCTTCATGGTGACATTTCACAACAAATTTTTAGAGATCCTCTATGTCTTTAATCAATAAAGAAGAAGCCCATTTAGTATGCCGTCCTTACTACAACACCTTAACTTCTGTTTTCGATAATGCTTGGAAAAACTGGATTCAAAACGATATTGCCCGTCGCCTGGTCGACAAACGAGTGCGCTCGGCAGTGCTCCGAAACGATGCCTTATTTTTTTTGAAGGATCAGATTGAAGCTGCAGAAATTGAAGGTATTAAGTACGTAAAGATGCCTCATCAAGTGGGATTTTTGATTCAAGATCGCTATTTTGTGAGAATCAAAAAAGGGGACAAGAGCCTTCGCTCTTCTAACTATCCGACGCAAAGAGCATTGGATTTCCACAACCCTGAAGTTGACATGTTTGGTGGTCTGATTCGATTAGAGTTACTTTACATACTTAGTGACGACTGTGTAGGAATTGATAAAATCGTCCTTACTCAGCGCAACGGGAAATTTGTTGCATGGGCAATTGATATAACAGATGAAAATCTGTACGACTTGCCTGTACACGAGCTTGAAGTGAACATACCCCAACCTCAGCCTGTTACAAAAAGTGTTTCACCTGCGAAAAGTGTTGTGAAACCGAAACGGGTTAGAAAGACAGAACCGAAGGTAGAAAATGGTCGTGGAGATTAAGTCAGCAGCCACCGTACGCCCAGAGATGATTGAGTTGCGTCGGAAAATGTTGGGTATGAGCCAAAAGGATTTGGCTCATCGTGTAGCCCTGTCTCAAGGTACGTTGTCCAAAATTGAACAAGGGCTTAAATCTGCAACTGAAGACCAAATCCGCAGTATTGCGGAAGCGCTTAACTGTCCCGTCGAGTTTTTCATGATGTCAGAAAGGCTTTATGGTGGACCAATCAGTGCAAACCCGATGTACCGTAAAAAAGCATCTGTCAGCATGAAAGTGCTGGATAAACTTGTTGCTGAAGTGAATGTACGTATTGCTCATCTCAGAAAGCTGTTGCAGTTCGTTGAGTTCGAGCCCGAATATGAGCTCCCTTACTACGATCCTGAAGACTACGAAGAAAATATCGAACAAATTGCTCGTAATGTCCGTACTGCGTGGCATATCCCACGTGGGCCGATAAAAAACCTTGTTGAGGTACTGGAAAGAGCAGGCATCATTATCATTGATTGCGATATGGAAGATACTGGACTTTCAGGGCTAAGTTACAAAGTGGCGGGATTGCCACCATTAATCTTTATAAATAAAAATCAGCCAGTTGATAGGTACAGATTTACTCTAGCCCATGAGCTGGGTCATTTAGTGATGCATCGGGCTCCCACTCCAACGATGGAGGATGAAGCCAACGCTTTTGCTGCAGAATTGCTTATGCCCGCCTCTGATATTTATAACGATTTACGAAATATCAGTATCGAAAAAGCCGCTGCCCTTAAACCATTTTGGCGGACTTCAATGGCTGCGTTGTTCTATAGAGCAAAAACGCTAAAAGCGATTACGGCAGGTCAAAGCGATTGGATTTGGCGGCAAATGTCCATTAAACGTTACAAAATAGATGAGCCTGTCAAACTCGATGTAAACGGGGAAACACCAACATTACTGAACGCAATAATTGATCATACGAAAGACGAGCTAGGGTATGACCAAAGCGAACTTGCATCTATCTTCAATTTATTCCTTCCCGAGGTTATGCGTCTGTATGCTTTGGGAGCTCAAAACCAACATCTACGGTTGGTAAATTAATCATTTAGGGCTGAGCAATAACGCTCAGCCTTATGGTCTAACCCGCTGTTTTAATATGTAAAAATGAAACTTCTGCCAGAGAGCTAATGTTGTCGGCATACCACTGCATCATCTCCCTACGTCCCTCCAAATACTGAGCATGGTTGTAAGTCCCACGTATCGCATTCTTATCCACATGCGCAAGCTGCGTTTCAATCCACGCCGAGTTAAAACCTTCTTCATGCAGGATGGTACTCATGGTGTGGCGGAAACCGTGCCCCGTCAGCCTTCCTTTATATCCCAACAACTCAATCACTTGATTGACACTTTCCTTTGAGATGGGCTTCGTTCGATCATTCCGTCCGACGAATACTAGGGGGTATAGCCCGGTAATAGGCTTAAGTGACTCAAAGAGCTCGACAACCTGATCCGACATCGGAACAATGTGTGGTCGTTTCATCTTCATCACTTCAGCAGGGATCTCCCAGAGCCGCTTTTCAAAATTAATATCCTCCCAACGAGCAAAACGTAATTCCTGAGTTCGAACTCCTGTAAGCATGATGATTTGAGTTGCAGTCTTGGTAATAACACTCCCGGTATAGCCTGCAAGATCTCTAAGAAAGTGGGGGAGTTCTTCAGCAGTCAGGAAAGGAAAATGCGTTTTCTTTGGTGTAGCGAGGGCTGTAGCGAGATCGGGTGCAGGGTTGTATTCAGCGCGTCCGGTCACGATTGCATGACGGAATACTTCACCGCAGCGCTGTCTGACTTTGCGCATCTTTTCTAATGCACCACGCTTTTCCATACGACGAAGGGTTTCCAGCAATTCCATGGGCTTAATTTCAGCTATGGGACGCTTACCGATGTAGGGAAAAATATCCTTTTCAAAGGTATCAATAATTTCATCGCGATAACGTAATGACCAACGATCCGCTCTCAGCTGATGCCATTCACGGGCAATAGCTTCGAAGGTATTTTCATAGTTAAGCTTTTGGGCAATTTTCTCTGCTTTCTTTACTTCACCGGGATCGCTTCCAGCAGACAGCAGCTTTTTCGCAGCATCACGCTTTTCACGGGCTTGAGCGAGAGAAACCTCAGGATAAACGCCGAAAGCAAGGCGCTTTTCTTTACCCGCATAACGATACTTTAAACGCCAGTAGCGTGAGCCGTTGGTGGTTACTTCAAGGTAGAGGCCTCCACCATCAGATAGCTTGTACGGCTTCTCTTTGGGCTTGGCTGTGTCGATTTGTCTGACTGTTAGCTTCATTGGGGGCATCTCAAAATGGGGCTATAAATCATGCCCCCCATTATGCCCCCAGAAAGCACTTGATTCCGGTAGAGACAGTTGACCTCGGGAGAACATAATCAGCAGTAATTGCGGGTATTATAGGGGATTTACTTGAGACAGTGGAGTTCAGTAGAGGCTAATTGGCGGAAGATCACAGGAGTCGAACCTGCCCGGGACCGCTGGCGGCCCCAACTGGATTTGAAGTCCAGCCGCCTCACCGGAGACGACGATCTTCCGCGCCTACATTGCTACATGGAGGCGGGGCGCATTATATCTACTTTCAATCATTTACCACATCCCCCCAAGGCACATTTTTCGCCCCGCAGCCCCGTCACTTTCGGACTTCCCGGATAAAACCCTGCCTTTTCTTAGGGTTACATTTTCCACCTGTAACACCGCACACAATTTACCGCACTTCTTGCCCGATGAATGGTGTAAAAATCAGCGCCATGACCGAATATTTGACCATTTCACCGCCAGTTAGCGTCGTGTTTATCAACCGCTGGCCGCATAGGCTTACGGCGTAAACGAGCCGGGACAGTCATCAGTACGAAAAAGGATGTCGCTCAGGGAGAGTATAGATAAAACGGATTAATGCTTTGGCGGAAAAGTGAGCGATTTTGGCGGAGATCGCAGGAGTCGAACCTGCCGGGAGCCGCAGGCGGCTACCACTGGAAAAGAAGTCCAATCGTCTCACCGGAGACGACGATCTTCCGCGCCTGCATTGCTACATGGAGGCGGGGCGCATTATAGCCACTTTCAATCAGTTACCACATCTTTACTTACATTTTTCGCCATCTTTTTTATATCTTCCGCACGGCATGGATAGAAATATCTGCAAAATCCGCAAGTTACACTTCGACACACTCTACCCGCCAACCCAGATCACAGAAATCAAGAAACGTAATTTGATAACGAGATATCGCAATTCACCTTATAGGGCGGATGGTTTAAAAAATGTGTAACCGGTACCAACGTGGATGCGGTGCGAAAAGGGTTTGGAAGATGAAGAGTGAAGTATTATCTGTCAAAGAGAAGATCGGCTACGGAATGGGCGATGCCGCCAGCCATATCATTTTCGATAACGTCATGTTGTACATGATGTTCTTCTATACCGATATCTTCGGTATACCCGCAGGTTTTGTTGGCACCATGTTCCTTCTGGCGCGCGCGCTGGATGCTATCTCCGACCCGTGCATGGGGCTGCTGGCCGACCGTACCCGCAGCCGCTGGGGCAAGTTCCGCCCATGGGTGCTGTTTGGCGCGCTGCCGTTCGGCGTGGTCTGCGTGCTGGCCTACAGCACCCCGGACTTCAGCCATAACGGCAAACTGATTTATGCGGCGATTACCTACACGCTGCTGACCCTGTTCTACACCGTGGTGAATATCCCTTACTGCGCGTTGGGCGGTGTGATCACCAACGACCCGACGCAGCGTATCTCGTTGCAGTCCTGGCGCTTCGTGCTGGCGACGGCGGGCGGCATGCTCTCTACCGTGCTGATGATGCCGCTGGTGAATTTGATTGGCGGCGATGATAAAGCGTTTGGCTTCCAGGGCGGCATTGCCGTGCTCTCGGTGGTGGCGTTCCTGATGCTGGCGTTCTGCTTCTTCACCACCAAAGAACGCGTGGAAGCGCCGCCAACCAATAACTCCATGCGTGAAGACCTGCGTGACATCTGGCACAACGACCAGTGGCGCATCGTCGGCCTGCTCACCATCCTCAACATCATGGCGGTCTGCATACGCGGCGGTGCGATGATGTATTACGTCACCTGGATTATGGGCTCCCCGGCGCTGTTTACCGCCTTCCTCACCACCTACTGCGTCGGCAACCTGATTGGCTCGGCGTTAGCTAAACCGCTGACCGACTGGAAATGTAAAGTGAGCGTCTTCTGGTGGACCAACGCCATTCTGGCGGTCCTGAGCCTGGCGATGTTCTTTGTCCCGATGAGAGCGGACATCATGATGTTCGCCTTTATCTTCGTGATTGGCGTTCTGCACCAACTCGTGACCCCAATTCAGTGGGTCATGATGTCCGACACCGTTGACTACGGCGAATGGCGTAACGGTAAACGTCTCACCGGCATTAGCTTCGCGGGCACGCTGTTCGTGCTGAAGCTCGGCCTGGCGCTGGGCGGTGCGATGATTGGCTGGATGCTGGCTGGCGGCGGTTATGACGCCGCGGCCAAAACGCAGAACCCAACCACCATCAGCATCATTATTGCCCTGTTCACTATCGTTCCGGCTATTTGCTACCTGCTGAGCGCCATCGTGGCGAAGCGCTTCTACACCCTGAAAACGCCGTTCCTGGTCAAGATGATGGCCGAACTGGCGAGCGGTGCGCACCGCAATCAGCAGGATTTTGAAAACGTATCTATGAATCAAACTGTTAAGAATTAAGAGGACGAACTATGAAGATCAGTGATGGAAACTGGTTGACCCAGCCGGGTCTGAATTTGATTCATCCTGTTCAGGTGTTTGATGTTGAACAGCACGGGAATGAGTTGGTGGTGTACGTCGCGCCGCGTGATGTACGGGAGCGTACATGGCAGCTAGACACGCCGATGTTCACCCTTCGCTTTTTCTCTCCTCAGGAAGGCGTGGTTGGCGTGCGTATTGAACACTTCCAGGGCGCGCTGGATAAAGGTCCGCACTATCCGCTGAACGTGCTGAAAGACGTGAAGGTACAAATCCAGAACACCACCGAGTTTGCCGAGCTGAAAAGCGGCAACCTGAGCGTGCGCGTCACCAAAGGTGAATTTTGGTCGCTGGATTTCCTGCGCAACGGCGTTCGCATTACCGGCAGCCAGCTGAAAAACAACGGCTACGTGCAGGACAGCAACGACGGCCGCAACTACATGTTCGAGCGTCTGGACCTTGGCGTGGGTGAAACCGTTTACGGCCTGGGCGAGCGCTTTACCGCGCTGGTGCGCAACGGCCAGAACGTCGAAACCTGGAACCGCGACGGCGGCACCAGTACTGAACAGTCCTACAAAAATATTCCGTTCTACCTGACCAACCGCGGCTACGGCGTGCTGGTGAATCACCCGGAAAACGTCTCCTTCGAGATTGGCTCTGAAAAAGTCTCCAAGGTGCAGTTCAGCGTCGAAGGCGAGTATCTGGAATACTTCGTTATCGACGGCCCAACCCCGAAAGAGGTGTTGAACCGCTATACCCAATTCACCGGTCGCCCGGCGCTGCCACCGGCCTGGTCCTTTGGCCTGTGGCTGACCACTTCGTTTACCACCAACTATGACGAAGCGACGGTCAACAGCTTTATCGACGGCATGGCGGAGCGTGACCTGCCGCTACACGTCTTCCACTTCGACTGCTTCTGGATGAAAGCCTTCCAGTGGTGCGACTTCGAGTGGGACCCGGTGACCTTCCCGGACCCGAAAGGCATGATCCAGCGCCTGAAAGACAAAGGGCTGAAGGTCTGCGTGTGGATTAACCCGTACATTGGTCAGAAATCACCAATTTTCAAAGAGCTGAAAGAGAAGGACTATTTGCTCAAACGCCCGGATGGTTCTGTCTGGCAGTGGGATAAATGGCAGCCGGGGCTGGCGATTTATGACTTCACCAACCCGGAAGCCTGTCAGTGGTACGCCGACAAGCTGAAAGGCCTGGTGGAAATGGGCGTCGACTGCTTCAAAACTGACTTCGGCGAGCGCATCCCAACCGACGTGCGTTGGTTCAACGATGCCGACCCACAGAAAATGCACAACCACTACGCTTTCATCTACAACGAGCTGGTGTGGAACGTGCTCAAAGAGAACCTGGGCGAGAAAGAAGCGGTGCTGTTTGCCCGTTCCGCCTCGGTGGGCGCGCAACAGTTCCCGGTGCACTGGGGCGGCGACTGCTACGCCAACTACGAATCCATGGCGGAAAGCCTGCGCGGCGGCCTGTCGATCGGTCTGTCCGGCTTTGGCTTCTGGAGCCACGACATTGGTGGCTTCGAGAATACCGCCCCAGCGGATGTCTACAAGCGCTGGTGCGCCTTCGGCCTGCTCTCCAGCCACAGCCGCCTGCATGGCAGCAAATCCTATCGTGTGCCATGGGCGTACGACGAAGAGTCCTGCGACGTGGTGCGCTACTTCACCGAAATGAAGTGCCGCATGATGCCGTACCTGTATCGTCAGGCGGCGCTGGCCAACGAGCAGGGCACGCCGATGCTGCGCGCCATGATGCTGGAGTTCCCGGACGACCCGGCGTGCGACTATCTCGACCGTCAGTACATGCTCGGCGACTCCCTGGCGGTAGCGCCGGTGTTCACCGAAGCGGGCGACGTGCAGTTCTACCTGCCGGAAGGCCGCTGGACGCACCTGTGGCACAACGATGAGGTGCAGGGCAGCCGCTGGCATAAACAGCAGCATGACTTTATGAGCCTGCCGGTGTACGTACGCGACAACACCCTGCTGGCGCTGGGTAATAACAATCAGGTGCCAAACTACGCCTGGCATGAAGGAACTGCGTTCCAGCTGTTCCACCTGGAAGACGGTCGTCAGGCGGTGTGTGAAGTGCCAGCGCAGGACGGTTCAGTTATCTATACGCTGAGCGCAAAACGTCAGGGTAACGTGATTACCGTGACGGGCAACGGCAAGGCGAGCGGCTGGACGCTGTGCCTGCGCAATATCCAGCAGGTGGCTGGCGTGCAGGGCGGTACTCAGGCGGGTAGCGAGCTTGGCGTGGTGGTGACGGCGCAGGGTAATGAGCTGGTGATTACGCTGTAGTATTGAGGATGTCCCCTCTCCCCATAGGGGAGAGGGGACCGATTGTGCGGCTAGCATGTTTGGTTTTCTCCCTCGCCCCTCTTGTAGCCCGGCCAAGCGCAGCGCCGCCGGGGCGGCTCCGAGCTAACCCCGGGGTCGGCGTAAACGCCTCGCCCGGGCTACTTCATTACTCCACCCTGCATCTGCTGGGTGACTTCCCGCTTATCCATATTCACCGCATGCAGCTGCCCGTTCACCGTCGGTTTCAGCGGTGCATCGGCCTGCACATTCCCGCTCGCCGTCAGCTGAATATTCCCATCGCCGGTAATCGGCAGCGCTGGCCATCCCCATTGCTGGAGGACGTTCAGCGGCACGCCGCGGCCGTTCAGCGTCACGCGGGTCTGGCGCTGTGGCTGCTGTGCAACGGTCGCGGTGGCTTCCAGAATGCCTTTCTCGGTAAAGGCGCTCAGCTCGGTGATGTTGACGTTCGAGGCATCGGCGTTCAGCGTCATCGATGGGCGACGTACGTCGATGCGGTTAAAGGTTGCCGCCGCGCCGTTCAGCGTCGCACTGCCGCCCCAGACGCCCCACTGGCGGTTTTTCGCCAACTGGAGATTGGCGCCGTAGCCATCCAGCGCGGTGATCTGCCATGGGAAGTCAGGGTTGATATCAATCACCAGGTTGCGGCTGGCGCCGAATTTCTTCAGGGTCACGCTTTGCAACCACGGTGGCAGCTGTTCCATCCACAGCGTTTTCCAGTTCTCTGGCAGCGTATACTCCAGCCCGGCGACGACCGCGTCGTCCAGCACCAGCGCATTCCCGGCGCGCAGCCAGTTACCGGAACTGCGCACCATGCCGCCTTCCCAGCGCGAGGTAAACTGGCGCAACGCAATGCCCTGCGGTGAAAATTCCGCGTTGAGGATCGGGTCGAGCAAGTGCAGCGAGCCGTAGATAAACTCGCTGGCATTCATCGAAATTTTACCGTCGTCGCTCTGCCAGCCACCCTGGGTGAGGGTAAGGTTGCGCAAGTTGAGGTCGAGGTCGGTCACCGCCCAATCCGGACCTTGCAGTCGTGCATCGGTGATATCAAGACGGCCAATCTGTAACGACGGCACGGTGGTCAGCGGCGCAAGGAAATCGAGCAGCGGCTTGTCGCTCTGCATGCGGATTTCGTTAAGACGCAGATTATCCACCACCCAACTGCCGTCGCTGTTGCGCCGTGCGTTGCCGGTGAGTGAACCGCGCGCCATATCGGCACCGACGGTGGTTAAGGTGACCTCGCCGTTGTCGAGGGTGCCTTCAATCAGCGCGTTGGTGGCCGGGATGCCGTTAAGCGACAGCGAGCCTGCGCTCATCTGAATCTGGGCTTTGGTGCCCAGCACGTTACCCGCAACCGGTGCCCAAGGCATCACGCCGCCGGAGACGCGCTGAGCGCTCAAATCCCAGCCGGTTTCCGGGCTGTTCAGCGCCATATTGCTCAGCTGCAGGCGGTCTGCGGCAAACGGTAGCGGGGCGTTAGACGGAGAAAGGTTTAGCGTGCCGTCCTGCAACAGAATAGTATCGACGTGCAGCGGGTCCGTTATCTGGCGCGAGCTCAGACCGATATCCACCGCTTTGGCAACCAGCGTCGCAGGCTTGCCGTCGCGGCCAAAGGTGACGTTTTTCAGCAGGATATGAGAAGGCGAAGAAAAGCGATGATCCATCGCGTCAAACGTCACGTGGTACGGGGTACTGTCGCTCAGCCACTGGCTAACGTGACGTGCGCCCCAGCGCGTTTGCAGTAAGAAGTAGAAGGCCAGGATCACCAGCAGCAGGGCGATCAACAGCCAGATAATGAGCTTTCCAAGAAATTTCATGATCTTCCGTCCTGAGAAGGGCACATAAACCTGTTATGCATGATTTATGCGCATTCCTCAAGGCGGGAATCGTATTATTCGATGTCAGCGGCAGTGGCGAAACCACTGCCGCGAAGGGATTACGCTTTTTCCGGCGGGAAGACCAGGTTGAGGATAATCGCGGTGATACCACCGGCAGCGATGCCGGAAGAGAGCAGGTTTTTCAGCCAGTCCGGCGCGAACTGCAGGATTTGTGGCTGCTGGGAAACACCCAGGCCAACCGCCAGCGACAGCGCGATAATCAGGATCGCACGACGGTTCAGCGGTTCGCGGGAGACGATACGCACGCCGGATGCCGCGATGGTACCGAACATTACCAGCGTTGCGCCGCCGAGCACCGGCTCAGGAATGTGCTGCACAAAGCCACTTACCGCCGGGAACAGGCCCAGTACGATAAGCATCAGTGCCACCACGAAGCCCACGTAGCGGCTGGCAACGCCGGTCAGCTGAATCACGCCGTTGTTCTGCCCGAAGCAAGAGTTCGGGAAGGTATTGAAGATGGCCGATACGCAGGAGTTCAGGCCGTTTGCCAGCACGCCGCCTTTCAAACGCTTCATATAGACCGGGCCGGAAACCGGCTGCTCGGATACGTCGGAGGTGGCGGTGATGTCGCCAATGGTCTCAAGTGAGGTGATCATAAACACCAGCATCAGCGGCAGCAGCAGGCTCCAGTCGATGCCTAAACCGTAATACAGCGGCGTTGGGATGGTGATCAGGCTGCTGTTTGCCGGGGCCGCGTTCTCTGGCAGCATGCCGAGGAACCACGCCATCAGGTAGCCTGCTGCCATGGCAATCACCAAAGAGGCGATGCGCAGGTACGGGTTACGCTGGCGGTTCAGCAGAATAATAATGGCCAGCACGATCCCTGCCAGCAGCAGGTTTTTCGGCGCGCCGAAGGTGTGGTCTGCCATCGCTGCGTAGCCGCCACCGATGGAGGTCAGGCCAACCTGAATCAGCGACAGGCCGATAATCATCACCACCACGCCGGAAACCAGCGGCGTAATCACGCGGCGCGCCAGGTGCAGCACGCGGGAGATAACCATTTCGGTGCAGCTTGCCAGCATCAGGGTGCCGAACAGCGCCGCCATCATCGTGGGTACGTCCGCGCCGCCGGTTTTCAACGCCGTGCCGCCCATAATCAATGGCGCAACGAAGTTGAAGCTGGTGCCCTGAATCGACAGCAGGCCAGAACCCACCGGGCCCCAGGCTTTAATCTGAATGATGGACGCCACGCCGGAGGCGAATAACGACATGCTGATAATGTGCTGAGTGTCTTCCGCTGGCAGGCCCAACGCCTGGCAGATGAGCAGCGCGGGGGTGATCACCGCAACAAACATCGCCAGCAGGTGCTGAAACGCGGCGAAAAGCGTCTGCGGCAGCGGTGGACGATCTTCCAGACGATAGATTAATTCGCTGTTCTGCGAATGCGCAATCGGTTGCGCATTGGCTTGATCGAGTGTGTTAGAAGACATCTCAGAGGTAATCCCGTGGTGGAAAAGTGGCGATTTTAGCGGACTGGTTGGTAAAAGCAATCGGTTGCTTTCACTGATGACAAATTATTGCGGAAAATAGCCGTGTAAAATAAGGGGGTTTGGCGGGATAAGTTAACGAAAATGATGACAAATAGTACGTTTTTCTACCCTATTGTCCTTTTTCTTGCTTACACTTTTGCCCAACGCCTCACGAGGAGGCGTGGACGACATGGGAAATTGGTCGCGTGTGAATGAATCATACGTTTTAGTCAGGAGCTGTAATTATGTTTCATCTCGATACTTTATCGACGCTCGTTGCCGCAACGCTGGTGTTGCTGCTAGGACGAAAACTGGTTCAGAGCGTTCCCTTCCTTAAGAAATACACCATCCCTGAGCCCGTTGCGGGCGGCCTGCTGGTGGCGCTGGCGCTGCTGGTGCTGAAAAAGAGCATGGGCTGGGAACTCGACTTCGACATGAGCCTGAAGGACCCGCTGATGCTGGCGTTCTTCGCCACTATTGGTCTGAACGCCAATATCGCCAGCCTGCGCGCGGGCGGCAAGGTGGTGGGGACGTTCCTGATTGTGGTGGTGGGGCTGTTGTTGCTGCAAAACGCGCTGGGCATTGGCATGGCGAAGCTCTTAGGGCTCGACCCGCTGATGGGCCTGCTGGCGGGGTCAATCACGCTTTCCGGCGGTCATGGTACCGGGGCGGCGTGGAGCAAGCTGTTTATCGAACGCTATGGCTTTGAAAATGCAACGGAAGTGGCAATGGCCTGCGCCACCTTCGGGCTGGTGCTCGGTGGTCTGATTGGCGGACCGGTGGCGCGCTATCTGGTGAAGCACTCTTCCTCACCGGACGGGAGCCCGGAGGATCAGGAAGTGCCAACGGCGTTTGAGAAACCGGACGTGGGGCGCAGCATTACCTCGCTGGTGATGATTGAGACTATCGCGCTTATCGCTATTTGCCTCACGCTCGGCAAAATCATTGCGCAACTGCTGGCCGGTACGGCACTCGAGCTGCCAACGTTTGTTTGCGTGCTGTTTGTTGGGGTGATCCTCAGCAACGGTCTGGCGCTGATGGGCTTTTACCGTGTGTTTGAGCGGGCGGTGTCGGTGCTGGGTAACGTCAGCCTGTCGCTGTTCCTGGCGATGGCGTTGATGGGGCTTAAGCTGTGGGAGCTGGCCTCTCTGGCGCTGCCGATGCTGGTCATTTTGTCGGTGCAGGCCGTGGCGATGGGGCTGTACGCCATTTTCGTTACCTACCGTCTGATGGGCAAAAACTACGACGCGGCGGTGCTGGCGGCGGGTCACTGCGGCTTTGGCCTTGGCGCAACGCCAACGGCGATTGCCAATATGCAGGCCATTACCGAGCGTTTCGGGCCGTCACATATGGCGTTTCTGGTGGTGCCGATGGTGGGGGCGTTCTTTATTGATATCGTCAACGCGCTGGTGATTAAGCTGTATTTGATGTTGCCGATATTTGGTTGATGGTTGGTGCCGTCCCCGGCGTCGCTGCGCTCGGCCGGGCTACATTAGATTGGTAGCCCGGGCGAGGCGCTTGCGCCGACCCCGGGGAGGCTCAGTGCTTACCCTTCGTGATCTTCCCACGCTAACGCGCGTTTCACCGCTTTCTGCCAGCCGCTGTAGCGGTAGTTACGCTCGGTGGTTTCAATCCCCGGGCGGAATTCGCGCTCAATGACCGCTTTCTCCTGCAGCTCATCCAGGTTCTGCCAGAAGCCGACCGCCAGACCGGCCAGGTAGGCCGCGCCGAGCGCCGTTACTTCACGCACTTCCGGACGCTCAACGCGAGTGCCAAGAATGTCGGACTGGAACTGCATCAGGAAGTTGTTGGCGACCGCGCCACCGTCCACGCGCAGAGCGTGCAGACGAATACCAGAGTCTGCCTGCATCGCTTCCAGCACGTCGCGGGTCTGGTAGGCGATGGATTCCAGCGTAGCGCGAATAATATGGTTCGAGTTCACGCCGCGGGTCAGGCCGAAGATGGCACCACGAGCATACGGGTCCCAGTACGGTGCGCCGAGGCCGGTAAAGGCCGGTACCACGTACACGCCGTTGGTGTCTTTCACCTTGGTGGCGAAGTACTCGGAGTCGAACGCATCGCTAATCAGCTTCATTTCGTCGCGCAGCCACTGAATGGACGCGCCCGCCATGAATACCGCGCCTTCCAGCGCATAGTTCACTTCACCGCGTGGGCCGCAGGCGATGGTGGTCAGCAGGCCGTGGCTGGAGGCCACCGCTTTCTCACCGGTGTTCATCAGCATAAAGCAGCCGGTACCGTAGGTATTTTTCGCCATCCCTTCTTTTACGCATAGCTGGCCGAACAGCGCCGCCTGCTGGTCACCAGCAATCCCGGCGATAGGAATACGCGTACCGCCTTTACCGCCAATGTTGGTCTGGCCGTACACTTCGGATGACTTACGTACTTCTGGCAGCATGGCGCGCGGGATATCCAGCGCGTCCAGCATTTTGTCATCCCACTCCAGCGTGTTGATGTTGAACAGCATGGTACGTGAGGCGTTGGTGTAGTCGGTGACGTGAACGCGGCCCTGGGTCATTTTCCAGATAAGCCAGGTATCAACGGTACCAAACAGCAGTTCGCCGCGTTTCGCACGCTCGCGGGAGCCTTCGACATGGTCGAGGATCCACTTCACTTTGGTGCCGGAGAAGTACGGGTCCACCACCAGGCCGGTGGCCTTGCGCACGTACTCTTCCATGCCGTCGCGCTTCAATTGTTCACAGATATCCGCGGTGCGGCGGCACTGCCAGACGATGGCGTTGTAAATCGGCTTACCGGTTTCGCGCTCCCACACCACGGTGGTTTCACGCTGGTTGGTGATACCGATAGCGGCAATCTGGTCGGAATTAATATCGGCTTTCGCCAGCACTTCAACCAGCGTGGAGCTTTGGGTTGCCCAGATTTCCATTGGGTCGTGCTCAACCCAGCCTGGCTTAGGATAAATTTGTTCGAATTCGCGCTGTGACACGCTGACGATGTTGGCGTCATGATCCATAACGACGGCGCGGGAGCTGGTGGTGCCCTGGTCGAGCGCAACGATATATTTTTTGTCAGTCATAATGAACGTTCCGTAGTCAGTTTACAGCGAAGCATTTTGTTGGTTCTGGCTGGAGGCCGCCTTCGGCTCTTCAACCTCGCAGGTGTCGCACGGCAGGTGACGACCAATCAGCTTGCGATAGCTGAACGCCCCCAGCGCTGCACCTACTATTGGCGCACACAGCGGCACCAGGAAGTAAGGAATATCTTTGCCACCGGTGAAGGCGACATCGCCCCAGCCAGCAAGCCAGGCGAACGTTTTCGGTCCGAGGTCACGCGCTGGGTTCATGGCAAATCCGGTCAGTGGGCCCATGGACGCGCCGATAACCGCAATCAGCAGGCCAATCAGCAGAGGTGCCAGTGGCCCACGTGGAATGCCGTTACCGTCGTCGGTGAGCGCCAGAATCACGCCCATCAGGATAGCGGTAATCACCATTTCTACCGCGAATGCCTGCACAAAATTGATATGTGGGTTCGGGTAAGTCGAGAAAATACCGGCCAGTTCAAGACTTTCGACGCTGCCGCGCACCATATTGTGCGTGTGTTCAAAGTCGAGGAAAAGGTTGTAGTAAAGCCCGTAGACCAGCGCAGCGGCGCAGAAGGCACCGGCAAACTGAGCCACGATGAACGGCACCACTTTGCGCCCGTCGAAACAAGCGAACAGCCAAAGTGCAATGGTTACTGCCGGATTAAGATGTGCGCCGGAAACCCCTGCGGTCAGGTAAATGGCCATCGCCACGCCCAAACCCCAGATGATGCTGATCTCCCACTGGCCGAAACTTGCACCCGCAACTTTCAGCGCCGCAACACACCCCACGCCGAAAAAGATCAACAACCCGGTACCAAGAAACTCTGCGATGCACTGGCCTTTTAAGGTTGATGTTTGGCTCATAATCGGAATCCTGAAGACTAATTGATGATTATTGTGTACATGAGCGTTCGGGACACTCATGTTGCCATGTAGGCATAGTGTTAATTTATCGTTAACGAGCGTAAACGAGAAATATCGAAATCAAAATGTGTGTGCCGCGTCAAGAAATGAGCGTTTCCGCGCCAAAAAATGCACGTTTTTGGAACGGAAAGTGTGAGGAGGGAAACATTCTCGTGGCTAAACATTTAACAATTTAATCAGAATGGACGCTAACGCTCCAGGATGAGACCGAAAATTGCGGACAACCGCAATCTACAGGCTCTGGCGCTGGACAGTCGCGACGGGGCTCCATACAATCGACTGCAAGCCGTGCGCTTATTTAAGATAAGGCGTCGCCGGGGTTCCGGGACGATATCAACGCCTTGCAAGATCAGGAGAGGTTATGACGATGTCATTAGAAGTGTTTGAGAAACTGGAAGCGAAAGTTCAGCAGGCGATTGATACCATCACGCTGTTGCAGATGGAAATCGAAGAGCTGAAAGAAAAGAACAACACCCTGGCGCAGGATGTACAGTCTGCACACCAGAGCCGTGAAGAGCTGGAGCGTGAAAACAACCAGCTGAAAGAACAGCAGAGCGGCTGGCAGGATCGTCTGCAGGCGCTGCTCGGCCGTATGGAAGAAGTCTGATTCCATTCCTCCCCGGGCAGTTTTTAACGGCCTGGGGATGTTCTTCCCCCCTCTATCTCCCCGCTGAGTGATTTCGAGCAAACGCGCATTTCGCGTGTCCGCTTATATTTCAAAACTGCATAATCAATCTTTTTTTATTCTTTAATCATTGGTTCGATTTCTGGCACGCTAGCCTCATTACAACACAACAGATAAGAGAGCGGGCGATGAATAAGTGGGGCGTGGGGTTAACTCTTTTGCTGGCTACTACCAGCGTACTGGCTAAGGACATCCAATTACTCAACGTGTCGTACGATCCGACGCGTGAACTGTATGAACAATACAACAAGGCGTTCAGCGCGCACTGGAAAAAAGAGACCGGTGATAACGTGGTGATTCGTCAGTCGCACGGCGGCTCCGGCAAACAGGCCACTTCCGTGATTAACGGCATTGATGCCGATGTAGTAACGCTGGCGCTGGCCTATGACGTTGATGCCATTGCCGAGCGCGGCCGCATCGACAAAAACTGGATCAAACGTCTGCCGGATAACTCCGCGCCGTACACCTCCACCATCGTGTTCCTGGTGCGTAAAGGCAACCCGAAACAGATTCATGACTGGAACGACCTGATTAAACCGGGCGTTTCCGTGATTACCCCGAACCCGAAAAGCTCCGGCGGCGCTCGCTGGAACTACCTGGCGGCCTGGGGCTACGCGCTGCATCACAACAACAACGATCAGGCCAAAGCGCAGGACTTCGTGAAGGCGCTGTATAAGAACGTGGAAGTGCTGGACTCCGGCGCTCGCGGTTCGACGAATACCTTCGTAGAACGCGGTATCGGCGATGTGCTGATTGCATGGGAAAACGAAGCGCTGCTGGCGGCGAACGAACTGGGTAAAGACAAGTTTGAGATTGTCACCCCAAGCGAATCTATCCTCGCCGAGCCGACCGTTTCCGTGGTCGACAAAGTGGCGGAGAAAAAAGGCACTACCGCGGTAGCGGAAGCGTACCTGAAATACCTCTACTCACCGGAAGGCCAGGAAATCGCGGCGAAGAACTACTATCGCCCACGTGACCCGGCTGTCGCGAAGAAGTATGAAAGCGAATTCCCGAAACTGAAGCTCTTCACCATTGATGACGAGTTCGGTGGCTGGACAAAAGCGCAGAAAGAGCACTTCTCTAACGGTGGCACCTTCGACCAGATTAGCAAGCGTTAATCTCCCTTTAACGCCCGGTGATTTTACCGGGCGTTTTCTTTTGGTCATCAAACTACGTTACTCTTCCCCCTTGGTTTGATTTGGGGAGACAAAATGACAAGGTTAAAATACCTGCTGGCAGCGCTGCTGGTGTTGGTGATTGCTGCGGGAGCGGGTGGCTGGTACTGGCTGCATTCCGGCAACCCGGATGCGCTGCGCCACATTGTGCTAGAGCAATGCGTGCCTAATCAGCTGAATCATCGCACACCGGCACCCTGCGCCGACGTGAATCCAAAAGGCGGCTACGTCCTGTTCAAAGACCGTAACGGCCCGCTGCAATATCTGCTGATGCCAACCTACCGTATCAACGGTACCGAAAGCCCGCTGCTGCTTGACCCGCAAACGCCGAACTTCTTCTGGCAGGCGTGGCAACGTCGCATGATCATGAGCGATAAACGGGGCGCGGAAGTGCCGGATAGCGCCATCTCCCTGACCATCAATTCCCGCACCGGACGGACGCAGAATCATTTCCACATCCATATTTCCTGTCTGCGCAAAGACGTTCGCGAGCAGTTGGACGGCGATATCGCCGCCATCAGCAGCCGCTGGCTGCCTTTGCCGGGTGGCCTGATGGGGCATGAATATCTGGCGCGCCGCGTCACCGAAAACGAGCTGGCGCAGCGTAGCCCGTTCCTGATGCTGGCGGAAGAAGTGCCACAAGCGCGCGACCATATGGGGCGTTTTGCGCTGGCGCTGGTGAAGCAAAGCGATGACTCGCTGCTGTTGCTGGCGACCGAGCGTAATCTGCTGACGCTGAACCGCGCCTCGGCTGAGGAAATTCAGGATCATCGCTGCGCAATCCTGCAATAACCCCACCTAATCTGGCGTTTACCTGTCTACCCTGTCGTCGTATTCTTGGTGAAAAAAACGACAGGAGACAGGTATGTCGCTCTGGTTTACTCACCCTCTGTTCCTCCCCTCGCTGATTGTTGGCGTGACCATCCTGCTGTGGGCGACCTCGCTGCTGCCGGAATTTATTACTGCGCTGCTGTTTTTTGCCGCGGCGATGACCGCAAAAATTGCGCCGCCGGACGTTATCTTCGGCGGTTTTGCTTCATCGGCCTTCTGGCTGGTATTCAGCGGTTTTGTGCTCGGTATTGCCATTCGTAAGACCGGGCTGGCGGATCGCGCCGCGCGGGCGCTCTCTTCAAGGCTCACCGACTCCTGGCTGCTCATGGTGGGTAGCGTGGTGCTGCTGAGCTACGCGCTGGCGTTCGTGATGCCGTCGAATATGGGGCGCATTGCGCTGCTGATGCCGATTGTGGCGGCAATGGCCAAACGCGCGGGTATCGAAGATGGTACCCGTGCCTGGTACGGGCTGGCGCTGGCCGTTGGCTTCGGCACCTTCCAGCTTTCTGCGACCATTCTGCCCGCGAACGTACCTAATCTGGTGATGAGCGGCGCGGCGGAAGGGGCCTACGGAATTCACCTTAACTACGTGCCGTATCTGCTGCTGCATACGCCGGTATTAGGCTGGTTGAAAGGGGCGGCGCTCGTGGGGCTTATCTGCTGGCTGTTCCCCGGGAAACCCCATCCACCGCGTGACCTGGAGCCGTTACCGCCAATGAGCGCGGATGAGAAGCGCCTGGCGTGGCTGTTGGCGGTGGTATTGATGTTGTGGGTGAGCGAAAGCCTGCACGGAATTGGGCCCGCCTGGACGGGGCTGGTGGCCGCGGTCATCACGCTGCTGCCGCGCGTTGGATTTATTAACGGCGATGAATTTGCCAGCGGAGTGAACATCCGCACCTGTATTTACGTGGCGGGGATCCTTGGGCTTGCCATTACGGTGACGCAAACCGGCATTGGCGCCGTTGTGGGTAATGCGCTGCTTCACGTTATGCCGCTCAGCGAAGACGCGCCGTTTACCAGCTTCCTCGCGTTAACCGGCATTACCAGCGCGCTGAACTTTATCATGACCGCAAACGGCGTACCTGCGCTGTATACCACCTTTGCCCAGAGCTTCTCTGATGCCACCGGCTTCCCGCTGCTGAGCGTCATTATGATTCAGGTGCTGGGTTATTCCACGCCGCTGCTGCCGTATCAGGCGTCGCCAATTGTGGTGGCGATGGCGTTAGGGAAGGTGCCTGCGCGGGCGGGGATGCTGCTGTGTCTGGCGCTGGCGGCGGTCAGTTATCTGCTGCTGTTGCCGCTGGATTATGCGTGGTATCAGGTGCTGGGGAAATTATAAAAAAACCGGCCTGATGGCCGGCTTTTCCCAGCTGCGCTACGCGTGGCCGGGCTACGAGGAACCCGATCTCCCGGACGAGGCGAATGCCGAATCCGGGGAGGTTTCGCGTGAATGTCTTACGCTTTTTTCGCCGCTTCTGCTGCTTTAACGATCACCGCGAAAGCGTCAGCTTTCAGGGATGCACCGCCAACCAGCGCGCCATCGATGTCTGGCTGGGTGAACAGCTCAGCAGCGTTGCCTGCGTTTACGGAACCGCCGTACTGGATGATAACCTGTTCAGCGATTTTCGCGTCAGCTTTAGCAATGTGGTCACGGATGAATTTGTGAACAGCCTGAGCCTGCGCTGGGGTTGCAGATTTGCCGGTACCGATCGCCCATACTGGTTCGTAAGCGATGACTGCGCCTTCGAAGGCTGCTGCGCCCTGAGTTTTCAGAACCGCGTCGATCTGGCGTGCGCAAACTTCTTCGGTTTTGCCCGCTTCGTTTTCTGCTTCGGTTTCACCGATGCACAGTACTGGGATCAGACCCTGTTCTTTCAGAATCGCGAATTTCTTAGCGATCAGCTCGTCAGATTCTTTGTGGTAGGTACGACGCTCGGAGTGGCCGATGATGATGTAGGTTGCGCCAACATCTTTCAGCATTTCAGCGGAAGTTTCGCCGGTGAATGCGCCGGACAGGTTCAGGTCAACGTTCTGCGCGCCCAGGTGGATGTGGCTGCCCGCAGCGGCGTGTTTAGCCAGATCGATGTACATTTCTGGTGGCGCGATAGCAACGCCACAACCAGCAACGCCAGCCAGTTCGGTACGCAGATTAGCAATCAGCTCGTTTACCATGTGGCGGCTGCCGTTCAGTTTCCAGTTACCCATCACTAAAGGATGTCGCATTTCGATTCTCCACGCTTATCAGCGAATTAAGGAATATGGCCGCCCGTCAGGGCAGCATGGTCTGTGAAACAGTATAGAGATTGAATGTCATGAAGGCTTTGCTTTTTATCATTTATTCTCCCCTTCAAGATTCTCAGATAGCGCCAGCTTAATCGGTTCAACGGCGAAGGTCAGCCCTTTTTCACCGTTATCTGCGACAACATAGCGTACGGCGCCTTCGGTGCTGGCGAAGTAATGTTTACCTTTCCCAAGCGTAAGGAGCTTTTGCAGTTTTTGCAGGCTTTGCGGTTTGGTGAGCGTTGGGATCACGGCGCGCATCAGCGCACTCATGTATTCCAGCGCTTTATTCTTCGCCGCCTTCTGCTCTGGCCCCTGAATCGGCAGCCAGGTTATTTGAATGGACTTAATCTTCAGCGTGCCGCGCTCCAGCGCCGTGGAGGCGTAGAGGTTTTCGTTTATCTTACTAGCGGCACGGGTAATGTTGAGTTGGTCGCGGCTGGAGGTAATTGACCTGAACTCCCCAAGCTGCAGCGTCGGGTTGTCGGCGTTAAATTTTTCCCGGAACTGACTGATGGAGAGATCGAAAGCCGGTGCGCCTGATAACAGATACGGCGCCACGGCCGTAGGCGACTGCGCCGACAGCACGGACTGAGCGGCACCCAGGGTCAGGAGCCCAATCAGACACAGCGTTATCCATTTTTTCATGCTTATCGTCTCCTCTTTTACGATGACGATTAAAACGGGAACCGCCTCGCTTGTCAAAATGTGGCCGCTTCAGGGTACACTATGCGGCACAACGACAAAGGAAAGGGTACATGACTCTACAGCAATGGTTATTTTCCGGTAAAGGCCGTATTGGTCGCCGTGATTTCTGGATCTGGATTGCCATCTGGGCGGTGACGATGGTGGCGCTGTTTAGCCTTGCGGGCGGCGGGCTGGTTGACCTGCAAACCGCGGCATTTATGCTGGTCTGCCTGCTCTGGCCGACGGCGGCGGTGACGATTAAACGGCTGCATGACCGGGGCAAGTCCGGCATCTGGGCGCTGTTGATGATTTTGGCGTGGATGCTGCTGGCGGGCAACTGGTCAATGCTGCCCGGTGTCTGGCAGTGGGGCGTAGGGCGCTTTATTCCGACGCTGATTATCGTGATGATGCTTATCGATCTGGGCGCGTTTGTTGGCACCCAGGGCGAAAATAAATACGGTAAAGAGACGCAGGCCGTGAAGTACCGCGCCGATCACCAGTAGTGTTCGGCGGTCATGTGGCCTGGCCGACGACGCAGGTGTTTGGTCATCTGTCGGGTCTCTTTCAGCAGTTGTTGAGTGTCGCGCACCATCTGCGGGTTGCCGCACAGCATCACGTGGCTGGTTTCGGCATTCATCGGCAGGCCGACCGCTGCTTCCAGCGCGCCGCTTTCAATGAGCGCAGGTACGCGCCCCGTCAGCATGCCCGGCGCGGTTTCGCGGCTGACAACCGTTTGAATACGCAGCTTACCGGCGTAACGTTCTTCCAGCGCCCGCATTTGCGGTAGATAGCTTAAGTCGGCGGCATAGCGCGCGGCGTGAACCAGCACCAGATTTTTAAAGCGATCCAGATCTTTGCCTTCTTCCAGAATCGACAGGTACGGCCCAATGGCGGTGCCGGTTGCCAGCATCCACAGGGTTTCGCTGTCGGGAATTTCCTCAAGCACAAAGAAGCCCGCCGCTTCGCTGACGACCAGCACGTCATCTCCGGGCTTCAGCGCCGCAAGGCGTGGGCTCAGCTTGCCGTCCGGTACGGTGACCAGATAGAACTCGAGATCGGGGTTATGTGGGGCGTTAACGTAAGAGTAGGCGCGCTGAACGCGCTCGCCGTCGATATCCAGCCCGAGCTTGGCAAACTGCCCGGCGGTGAACGGTTTAACCGGAGCGTGGACGGTGAGACTAAACAGTGCGTCAGTCCAGTTCTGCACTTTAACAACTTTGCCGGTAACCCAGTCAGCCATGGCCTCTCTCCCCTCAATATCGTTAGCTTATCATCACCGTGACGAGAGCAGATTTCCAGCCCGAAAGGGCTGGAAAGCTCTATTGATCAAATGATTCAGAGAATGTGACGCTGAATTTCAGTGTCTTTGCGATCGAGGTAGTGAATTGACTGAATGCGGCGAATGGTACGTGATTTTCCGCGGATCAGCAGCGTCTCGGTGGTCGCGATATTGCCCTTGCGGGTGATGCCGTCCAGCAGGTCGCCTTTGGTAATACCGGTGGCAGAGAAGATAACGTTGTCGCTGCGCGCCATGTCGTCGAGCGTCAGTACCACGCCCGCTTCAATGCCCATCGACTTGCAGCGTTCCAGCTCGTTTTCACCGATACGGCGGTTCTCTTCGTTGTCGCCTTTGACGTGATGGCGGGCCAGCAGGCGGCCGTGCATGTCACCGTCCAGCGCGCGAATAACCGCAGCAGAGACGACGCCTTCCGGCGCGCCGCCAATGCCGTACATCACATCGACTTCGCTGTCTGGCATACAGGTCAGGATAGAGGCGGCAACGTCGCCATCAGGAATGGCAAAGACGCGCACGCCCAGTTTTTGCAGCTCAACGATAACCTCGTCGTGGCGCGGTTTAGCAAGGATGGTGACGGTTAATTCGGACAGCGGTTTGTCCAGCGCGCGGGCGACGTTACGCAGGTTCTCTTCCAGCGGTTTGTTGAGATCGATAGTACCTTTCGCGCCAGGGCCGACGATCAGCTTTTCCATGTACATATCAGGGGCGTTGAGGAAGCAGCCTTTATCGCCTACCGCCAGCACCGCCAGCGCGTTTGCCTGGCCCATCGCCGTCATGCGAGTGCCTTCGATTGGGTCAACGGCGATATCTACCGCATCGCCATTACCGGTACCGACGGACTCGCCGATGTAGAGCATTGGCGCTTCATCGATTTCGCCTTCGCCAATGATGATGGTGCCGTCAATGTTGACCTTGTTGAGCATAATACGCATGGCGTTGACCGCCGCGCCGTCGGCGGTGTTCTTATCGCCGCGGCCCAGCCATTTGTAGCCTGCCAGCGCCGCCGCTTCGGTGACGCGCGAAAATTCGATAGCCAGTTCTCGTCTCATTACAAACTCGTCCAGGGAAGTAAAATTGTGCGAAGTTTAGCACAGCCCCTGTGGGGCTGCGGGTGTTGCTACGCGTTGGAATAACGTTCGGTTTCCGGCATCCAGCGTTCAATCAGGGCATTGGCCTGCTGTGGATAACGGTCGTGAATATGGCGTGCCAGGCGCTGAACTTCGGGGATCATCGCCTGATCGCGCAGCAGATCGGCGACTTTAAATTCGGCGTTGCCGGTCTGGCGGGTGCCAAGCAGTTCGCCGGGGCCGCGGATCTCGAGGTCTTTTTGCGCAATCACAAAGCCGTCGTTGCTGTCGCGCAGCACCTGCAAACGCATTTGCGCGGTTTTCGACAGCGGCGCTTTGTAGAGCAGCACGCAGTGTGAGGCCACCGCGCCACGGCCTACGCGGCCTCTGAGCTGGTGTAGCTGTGCCAGCCCCAGACGCTCCGGGTTTTCAATAATCATCAGGCTGGCGTTAGGTACGTCGACGCCCACTTCAATGACCGTGGTGGCAATCAGCAGATGCAGTTCGCCCTGCTTGAACGCCTGCATAACGGCCTGCTTCTCGGCGGGCTTCATGCGCCCGTGCACAAGGCCGATATTCAGCTCCGGTAGCGCCAGCTTCAGCTCTTCGCAGGTGGCTTCCGCCGCCTGGGCTTCCAGCAGGTCAGACTCCTCAATCAGCGTGCAGACCCAGTAGGCCTGACGGCCTTCGGTGGTACAGGCGTTGCGTACGCGGTCGATAATGTCATGGCGACGGGTATCCGGGATGGCGACCGTCGTGACCGGGGTTCGTCCCGGCGGCAGTTCATCAATCACCGACGTATCCAGATCGGCATAGGCGGTCATTGCCAGGGTGCGTGGAATCGGGGTGGCGGTCATGATCAGTTGATGCGGGTGGAAGCCCTGCTGCTGGCCTTTTTCCCACAGCGCGAGGCGTTGATGAACGCCAAAACGGTGCTGTTCATCGATGATCACCAGCGCCAGGCCGTTAAACTGCACTTGTTCCTGGAAGATAGCGTGGGTGCCGACAATCATCTGCACCTGACCGCTGGCAATGGCCTCTTGCTGCGCCTGACGCGCCTTGCCTTTCTGCTTGCCCGCTAACCAGCCGACTTCAATGCCGAGTGGCGCAAACCAGCCGCGGAAGTTATTGGCGTGCTGTTCGGCGAGCAGTTCGGTCGGTGCCATCAGCGCCACCTGTTTGCCGTGCGCGATGGCGCGTAGCGCCGCCAGTGCCGCAACCAGCGTTTTACCAGAGCCGACGTCGCCCTGCACCAGGCGCATCATCGGTATATCCAGCGCCATATCATGTTCAATTTCGGCCGTCACGCGGGCCTGTGCGCCGGTAGGCTTAAACGGCAGATTGGCCAGAAACTTATCTTTCAGCTCGCGGCTCGCGCTGAGAGGCTGAGCGTGAAAACGCTGCGCGCCCGCGCGTAAGGCCAGCATGCTGAGATTGTGCGCCAGCAGCTCTTCAAGGATTAAACGCTGCTGGGCGGGGTGCTTACCGGTTTCTAAATCGGCGAGCTGGAGTGACGGTGGCGGGCGATGCAGCGTGCGTAGCGCTTCCGGCAGGCTCATCATCCCCTGCGCCAGTTCCGGCGGCAGCAGCTCGCTGATGGCGCAGGTATCGAGTAAATCCAGCGCCTGGTCGGTGAGCTTGCGCAGCGTCGCCTGCTTAATGCCTTCAGTGGTGGGGTAGACCGGCGTTAAGGTCTCCTGCAAATCCGGCGTGCTGAGGTCGCCCTGAACGCGATATTCCGGGTGGATCATCTCCGCGCCGTACTTGCCGCGCTTCGCTTCACCGTAGGCCAGTACGCGTCGCCCGGTGGCGAGACTGTTTTTCATCGCCGCGTTGAAGTTGAAGAAGCGCATGGTCAGGATGCCGGTGCCGTCGCTAATCTGGCAGGTCATCATCCGGCGGCCGCCGAAGGTGATATTGCAGTTCAGGACTTCGCCTTCCACGGTCACGTAGATGCCGGGAAGCAGTTCACCGATAGGATAAAGCTGGGTGCGGTCTTCGTAGCGCAACGGCAGATGCAGGAGCAAATCCTGCACCGTGTGCAGACCGATTTTCGCCAGCCGACTGCTCTGCGCGGCGCCTACGCCGGTCAATGTGTTGAGCGGAACGGCATCCAGCAGACGGCTTTGCATGGCGGTTACTCCGTAGCCTGCATAGTGGACCACCACGTGGCATCGGCTTCAATTTCGCCCTGCTCGTTGACGTGGGGATAAGGAAGGCCTTTGCGTTTGGCGACGTGTGCCAGCACCGGATAGCCGCCTTCAAACAGCAGACGCTGCTGCTCTTCGACCGGCAGCATGCTGTTTTCGCGTTGGTACATGCCGGCGTTCTGACGCTGGCGCTGGGCTTCGTAGAGAATTAACGCAGAGGCGACGGAAACGTTGAGCGACTGCACCATGCCGATCATCGGGATGATGATATCCTGGTCTGCGAGGGCTAACGCTTCCTGGGTGATACCGGTTTTTTCCTGCCCCATCAGAATACAGGTTGGGCGGGTATAGTCGATGTCACGGAAATCGACCGATTTGTCTGACAGATTGGTTGCCAGGATTTGCATGCCCTGGCCTTTTAAATGGCCAACCGCATCACCAATGGTGGGATGGGTTATCACCTGTACCCAGCTGTTGCTGCCCGCCGCGGATGCCATAGGGCGCATTCGGGTGCTGGGCCAGACCGCGTGAACTTCGTGTACGCCTACCGCGTCGGCGGTACGAACGATCGCCGAGACATTATGAGGCTTGTGAACCTCTTCCATGCAGACCGTCAGGTCAGGCTGACGCCTGGCGAGCATCTCACGGATACGCGCATAACGCTGTGAATTCATAAAGCTAGTTTCGGTTACGAGTGACTTTGATAACGTCCGGCATCACGCGGATTTTGCGCATGATATTCGCCAGGTGCACGCGGTCACGTGCGGTCAGGCGGATAAAGGCGCTATAAACGCGGCCATCCTTCTCTTCCGTATTCAGGCTTTGAATATTGGACGTCGCGGTATTGATTGCTGCCGTCAGGTTGGCCAATGCCCCCTGATGGTTGAACATATCGACCTTAATCTCGGTGATAAATTCCTGCGCCGTCTCTTTGTCCCACTCAACCGCCATGAATTTCTCAGGTTCTTTCTGATAGCCGCGAATGTTGCGGCAGGATTCATGGTGAATAACTAACCCTTTACCCGGGCTAACGTGGGCGATGATCGGGTCGCCAGGGATTGGGCGACAGCATTTCGCGAAGGTGATCAGCACGCCGTCTGCGCCTTTAATCGGCAGATGGCTGTGCCCGGAGGCACCTGGTGCAGACGGTATTGCTTCACCCTGCTGGAGGTTTTTCGCCACCACCACGCTCATAGCGTTGCCCAGGCCAATTTCGGCCAGCAGGTCGTCGAGGGTGGCAAGACGCATACGGTCAAGTTCGCGCTGAACATGATCCGCCGGAATTTCCGCGAGCTTGCGGCTACCGCCCAGCGCATGGTTCAGCAGACGGCGACCCAGGCTGACGGAGTCGTCGCGCTTGAGGTTTTTCAGCATCTGACGGATTTTGGCGCGCGCTTTCGAGCTGACGACAAAATTAAGCCATGCGGCATTCGGGCGTGCGCCCGGTGCGGTGATGATTTCTACCGTCTGGCCGCTGGAGAGCGGCTGCGACAGCGGGTAAGGCTGGCGGTCGACGCGCGCGCCCACGCAGGCATGGCCGATATCGGTATGCACGGCGTAGGCGAAGTCCACCGGCGTAGCGCCAGCGGGCAGTTCGACGATGCGGCCTTCCGGGGTGAAAACGTAAATCTCATCCGGGAAGAGATCGGATTTAACGCTCTCGATAAATTCAAACGAGCTACCGGCGCTCTGCTGCAATTCCAGCAGGCTTTGCATCCAGCGCTGGGCGCGGATTTGCGCGGTTGTACTGCTTTCGCCACCGTGCTCTTTGTAAGCCCAGTGCGCGGCAACACCCATCTCTGCCATTTGATCCATGTCTTCGGTACGGATCTGGACTTCGACCGGGACACCGTGTGGCCCAATCATGGAGGTGTGCAGGGACTGATATCCGTTGGCCTTTGGAATCGCGATGTAGTCTTTTACGCGACCCGGGCGCGGTTTGTACAGGCTGTGCATCTGGCCCAGTACGCGGTAGCAGGTATCCAGATCGTGAACGATAACGCGGAAGGCGTAGATATCCATGATCGAGTGAAAACGCTGCTCTTTCAGCACCATTTTGCAGTAGATAGAGTACAGATGTTTCTCGCGACCGCTAACGCGACACGGAATTCCCGCTTCCTGCAAACGCCCTTCAATTTCAGAAAGGATCTTCTGAATCATCTCTTTACGGTTACCGCGCGCGGCTTTCACCACCTCTTTAATGACGCGATAACGGTTTGGATACAGCGCTTCAAAGCCCAGCTCTTCGAGCTCGGTCTTGATGTGGTGGATACCTAAACGGTGCGCCAGCGGGCTGTAAATTTCGAGGGTTTCACGGGCGATGCGGCGACGCTTGTCCGGGCGTAATGAGCCCAGCGTGCGCATGTTGTGGGTGCGGTCGGCAAGCTTGATGAGGATGACGCGGATATCCTGCACCATCGCCATGATCATTTTGCGAAAGTTTTCAGCCTGCGCTTCTTTCTTATCGCGGAACTTGAGTTTATCAAGTTTAGAGACCCCCTCTACCAGTTCAGCAACGCTCTTACCAAAGAGCTGCTCCATGTCCTGGTAGGTGGCAGGGGTATCTTCTATCACGTCATGCAGCAGGGCGGCCATCAGCGTTTCATAGTCGAGTTTCATCTCGGCCAGAATGCAGGCTACCGCTACCGGGTGCGTGATATAGGGTTCACCGCTTGAACGTGTCTGCCCCTCGTGAGCGTCACGTGCAACGAGATAGGCCTGCCGCAGACGCTTAATCTGGTCTTCCGGCAGGTAATTTTGAATCAGCTGATTCAGGCTCTCAAACAGATACAAGGGCGACCCGCTTATGTTTAACGACGACCTTCAGCAATAGCGGTAACAGCTTGTAATTCAGCGGCTTCCTGCTCTTGTTGTTCCTGGCGCTCACGCACGTCGAGGATCTGGTTGTTGATCAGACCTTCTTCGATTTCACGCAGTGCGATAACGGTGGTTTTGTCGTTTTCTTCTGGAACCAGCGGATCCTTTCCGCCTACCTGCATCTGACGAGCGCGACGCGCGGCGACCAGTACCAGGTCAAAACGGTTACCAATTTTCTCTACAGCGTCCTGAACAGTTACGCGTGCCATACTTTAATGCTCCACAGATAGTGATGGACTGGGCATGATACTGAAAGTGGGTTCAGTCTGCCAATAATTTGCTGATTAAAGCGTCATGTCGCTGCTTTTGGCGGCTCATACGCAGACGTTCTGCCCGGAGGATGGTTTTAAAGTCACCCAGAGCGGTATCAAAATCATCATTGACGATAAGGTAATCATATTCCGCGTAATGACTCATTTCTGCAACTGCCTGAGCCATCCGTTTTGCGATTACCTCTTCGCTGTCCTGGCCACGGCCACGCAGGCGACGGTCCAGTTCAATTTTAGACGGCGGCAGAATAAAGATGCTGCGCGCGCCCGGCATGCTTTTACGGATTTGTTGAGCGCCTTGCCAGTCGATATCGAGGAAGACATCAACGCCGGTCGCCAGTACCTGCTCAATTGCCTGACGCGAGGTGCCGTAATAGTTGCCAAAGACTTCTGCGTGTTCCAGGAATGCCCCTTCGCCAATCATCGTTCTGAAATCGTCGTGATTGACAAAGAAATAGTGTTCACCGTGCACTTCACCCGGACGCGGCGCGCGCGTGGTATGTGAAACAGATACCTGGGAGTCGTACAACGGTTGGGTTTTCAATAAAGCCTGAATCAGGCTGGATTTACCCGCGCCGCTAGGGGCGGAAACAATATAGAGCGTGCCTTGAGCCATGAGTGTCTTTTGTATGTGATTATCGAAAGAGAACTTACATACGAGCCTATTATACACGGCGCCGCCACGCGACGTAGCCTTTGTCACATTTTTTGTGCCAGTTTCTTTCATTTTGCGTGCCGTTTTCCTGATCTCCTCTGTTGTTGCTGCAACAACGATTTTTTCCCTGAAGCCTGCTCGTAAAACCCTCGATCCCTTCTCGCATCGTGAAAATGGCTGCGCTAAAAACGGGCTATCCGTTTGAGAGGGAAAGAAAATGAGAGCATGGATGAGTGTTGTGGGATTGCTGCTTACGCTCCAGGTGCAGGCAGCCTGTCCCGCCTGGTCTCCTGCCAGGGCCGAGCAGGAAATTGCCCAACTAAAAGGTCAGATTTCGCAATGGAATAAAACCTACTGGCAGCAAGGCGCAAGCGAGGTTAGCGACGGCGTGTATGACCAGCTTGCTGCACGGCTTGCTCAGTGGCAGCGCTGCTTTGGCGTGACATCCGCCGAGGAAACCAGCCTGTTGCCGCTCAGCAGGACGATTAAACATCCGGTGGCTCATACCGGCGTGCGCAAGCTGGCGGATGAGCGCGCAGTGGGTGTCTGGATGAAAGAGCGAGAAGACCTCTGGGTGCAGCCGAAAGTCGATGGCGTGGCGGTGACGCTGGAATACCGGAATGGATCTTTGGATAAAGTGATTAGCCGGGGGGATGGCTTACGCGGGGAAGACTGGACCGAAAAAGCCAGGCGTATTCCGTCTATTCCGCAAAGCGTGAGCGGCAGGCTGGCAAACAGCATCCTACAGGGTGAAATTTTTTTAGGCGCTGAGGGGCATGTACAGCGGCAAATGGGCGGCATGAACGCACGCTCAAAGGTGGCGGGTATGCTGATGCGGCAGGGCAGCGGTGAGCCACTCTCGGCGCTATCGCTGTTTGTGTGGGCGTGGCCTGATGGCCCTGCTTCTATGCGTGAGCGGCTAGATTTGCTCGCCGCCTCTGGCTTTGCACTCACGTCACGTTATACGCATCCCGTGAAACAGGTTAAAGAGGTGGCTGACTGGCGTTCACGCTGGTTTAACACGGCATTACCCTTTGCGACGGATGGCATCGTTGTCCGCGCTGCAAAAGAACCTGATGGCGCAAATTGGCTTCCTGCACAGGGTGATTGGGTTGTTGCGTGGAAGTATCAGCCGGTATCGCAGGTGGCTGAGGTGAGCGGTATCCACTTTGCTATTGGTCGAACAGGAAAGATTTCCGTTGTTGCTGAGCTGGAGTCATTCATGCTGGACGACAAGCGCGTGCGGCGGGTTAATATTGGGTCGGTGGCGCGCTGGCAGGCGCTGGATATCACGACGGGCGATCAGCTGTTGGTAAGCCTTGCAGGCCAGGGTATTCCGCGCCTGGATAGTGTGGTATGGCGTGCTCTTGACCGGACAAAACCCCAGCCTCCCGCGTCCACCTATCACGCTCTCACCTGTTTTTATCGCACCGACGATTGCCGGGAGCAGTTCTTAGCGCGCCTTACCTGGCTGGGGCAGCCAGCGGTTCTGGACATTAAAGGGATGGGGGAAGCAGGCTGGAGCCAGCTTGCGACAACGTATTCGTTTGACCATATCTTTTCCTGGCTTGGGCTGACGCTAAAGCAGCTGCAGTCAACGCCAGGTATGACGACTGAACGCGCGCAGCGGCTTTGGCACCGTTTAGATATGACGCGCAGACAGCCTTTTCGACGCTGGGTAAAGGCGTTAGGCGTGCCGTTGCCAGATATGGCCTTGAAGGCGCTTGATGATGGCACCTGGGAGCAGTTACGGTCGCGTGATGAGCTGAGCTGGCAAACGCTGCCGGGTATCGGCGTTGAGAAGGCACGTAGCCTGGCAGCGTTTATTCATGACCCCGTGATTGGCTCGCTTGTTGAAGCGTTGGGGTCATCAGGAATAGCGGGATTTAATTAGTGTGTTTCGTGACGGTAGTGGAAAACCGGCAGACCGAGCTTGAGTCTTAGCGCCAGCATACGTGCGGTAAAACCAAAGAGCAGCGTTGAGATCACCACCACATCATGGTTGCTGACGTATTGCTGCAGCGCGACGTACAGCACGGCGGCGGCAAACGATATACCGGCGTAAAGCTCTTTCTGGAATACCAACGGGATGCGTTTACAGAACATATCTCGCAGAACGCCACCAAATACGCCGGTAATGACGGCAGCAATGACGGCGATGATTGGGCCTTCTCCCATATCCAGCGCTATCTGTGCACCAATGATCGAGAAAACAATCAGGCCGATAGCATCCAACACCAGGAATAGACGACGCAGGTGTGGCATGACCGGTGCCACAATCGTGGTAAGTACCGCCGCAATGGCGACGGTAATAATGTACTCAGGGTGCTGTACCCAGCCTAATGGGTAGTGGCCAAGCAGCATATCGCGGACGGAACCGCCACCAAGCGCAGTGGCTGTGGCGATGATGATAACGCCAAAAGTATCCATGCGGCGGCGCCCGGCAGCCAGGGCTCCGGTCATTGCTTCAGCGGTGATGCCGATAAGGTAAAGGATATGCAGTAACATGTTCGCTCCCAAAAAGAATGGTTGGAGGGTAGCGATTTGTGCGCTTGGTCACGATTGAGATTTTCTAAGGCAAGATGGTATTGATTATAAAAACTAATATAACTTTGGTGTTTTTTCTCTGTGGTTGAAGCTTTGTGTGGTTTTGGTCGTTTTTTAGTGATTAGAAAATATAATTTATTTTTAGCGACGAAGTAAAACAAACAAGGCGAAAAAAAGCCGCTTCAAGATGAAGCGGCCCGGAGTCGTTACTGATTACCGATTTGCTCGCCGAATGGCAGCTTGTCGTAATCGGTTAGCGTTTTTTTATCATATGGGTTGCCAATCCAGCGTGTCGTCTCTGTAAACTGCGGGTTGGTCAACGCACGGGTAGGGTCATATCCGTCGTAGGTTAAACCGGCCAGATCGGACCAGGTATGGATAAGCTCGGAGCTGCTGTATTTGCGGTTAACATCCTGAGAGAAATCGCGAGGATGCTCCTGATGCCATTTTTCCGACGTCCACAGCAGGAACGGAATGGTGTACATATGACGCGTTGGTGCCAGCTCGTTACGCCCCTGCGTGTGGTGCGGCGGCGTGTCATAAACCTCTTCACCATGGTCAGAGAAGTACAGCAGGAAGCCATTCGGATCGGTCGCTTTATAGTCCTTAATCAGACTGGAAACGACGAAATCGTTGTACAGGTTAGCATTGTCGTAGTTGTTATACGTGTCCTGCTCATCCTTGCTTAGCCCAGCTGGCATCGTGTCGGTTTTACCCGAGAATTTATTCCAGTTTTCCGGGTAACGGTACTCGTAGTTAATATGTGTGCCCAGCAGATGCACGATGATAAATTTCTTCGGTGCAGGGTCTGCCAGAACCTCTTTAAACGGTGCCAGGACGTTAGCGTCGTATTCGCGGGCGCTCTGGGTACGCTGCTGGTTCATATAGAATTGCTTGTCGGTCTGTTTAGAGAACACGGTCAGCATGGTATTACGCGAGGTCATCGTCTGCTGGTTGGTGATCCAGAAGGTTTTATAACCCGCCTGTTTCATCAGGTTCATCAGTGATGGCTTCGTCAGATACAGGTCCGGATTCTGCTCGTTGGCAAAGGTCAGCGCCTGCTGAAGGATCTCAATGGTATAAGGACGAGAGGTCACAACATCGTTGAAAACGGTGAAGTTCGGGTCTGACTTGTGCAGCGCGTCCAGCTCTGGCGTGGTTTCGCGTGGATAGCCATAAAGGCTCATGTGCCCACGCTGTGTAGATTCACCGATGACCAGAACCAGCGTACGCGGGGCATTCCCTGAGCTATCTTTCAGGTTTGCCAGCGGTGGCAGCGCATGGTTGTCGTTAAGCAGCCGGGTCAGATTATCCAGCTGGTGGTGATATTGGTAATAGCCAGTAATGAACTGCCATGGCGCTGCTGGCCCAAGGCGAGCAGAAAGGCCGTCCAGAACATCGGCAACAGGTTTACCTTTCATCAACACGCCGCTAGCAAGCGGGTTTAAAATCAATCCGTAAAGCAGGGCAAAGGAGACAAGCCAGCGCCATGGTTTTGGGATGTAGACCGGACGCAGACGGGTCCAGAGCAGCACGGCAACAACGGTATAGACTACCGCGACCAATACAATCTTCAGGCTAAAATATTGGCTTAAGAACTCACCCGCTTCATTGGTGTTGGTTTCAAACATCACGAATAAAACGCTTTGTGAAAACTCCTGACCATAAATAACGTAATAACAGATTGCTGCAAGTGAGGCTGCCCAGAGCACGACACCGATTAGGGCACCGATGATCCGAGTTTTCTTTGGAAACAGGAAGACAGGTACTAGCCACAACAAACTAAAGAGAATCGAGTCACGGAGCCCGTTAGACCCGCTGTAGCCCGTTGCATAGATAACAATCTGTAATACTGTTGAAAAGAAACAAAAATACAATACGGCCCAGCCAAGGGCTTTCCAGCTAAACGCTGGTGTACTCTGAGTAGTCGTGAATTGCATAGATTTAACTTACTTTAAGGTGGAGGCGGCCAGTCTAGCCACCAATGCTTAAGATATAATTAGATCGGCACTGCGACACAAAAGTTAAGCAGCTCGTTACATGTATATGTAAAAGCAATCTCATACGGATTATGTGTCTAACGTGATACCTAAGTGCCAAATCTCTTCCATAATCAACCCTTTTATAAAGGGCTGGTAATAATGCTCTGCTACTGTAGAAAAAGAAACTACCCAAATTAAAACGCCCGTCTTTACACGGGCGTTTACACGTGGATCAACTAACCTGAATTACTCGATATTCTGAATCTGCTCGCGCATTTGCTCGATCAGTACTTTCAGTTCGATAGCTGAGTTAGTGACGTCAGCGTTAATTGATTTCGATGCTAAGGTATTAGATTCACGGTTAAATTCCTGCATCATGAAGTCCAGACGGCGACCAACCGCTTCTTTTTTCTTCAGGATGTTATAGGTCTCTTTCACGTGCGCTTCGAGGCGATCTAACTCTTCAGCTACATCGATACGCTGGGCCATCAGCACCAGCTCCTGCTCCAGACGGTTGTTCTCAAGCTGAACTTCCGCGTCTTCCAGCTTGGCAACCAGGCGGTCGCGCTGCCATTGCAGGATTTCAGGCATGTGGGCGCGGACTTTCGCCACTTCGCCGCTGACGCCTTCCAGACGCTGCTCAATGAGCGTTTTCAGCGCCTGGCCTTCGGTTTCGCGGGCAACGATAAAGTCGTCCAGCGTGCCGTCCAGCGCATTGAGGATCTCGGCGGCGATAGCATCCAGGTCTTGCTCCTGAGCAGCCATCACGCCCGGCCAGCGCAGAATATCGACCGGGTTAATTTCCCCTTCGTCGCTCTGCATTTTGACCCAGTTCGCGGCGTTAACCAGCTGCTTGGCCAGGTTTTCATTAAGAATCAGTTCGCCTTGTGCGCTGGCATCTGGCTCAAAGCGCAGGGTGCACTCTACTTTACCGCGAGTTAAACGGGTACGCAGGCGTTCGCGAACAACGGGTTCAAGGCTGCGGAACTGCTCCGGCAGACGGAAATAGGTTTCGAGATAACGCTGGTTAACAGAGCGCAGTTCCCAAGCGGCGCTGCCCCAACTACCCTTGATTTCACGGCGGGCATAGGCGGTCATGCTGCGGATCATAGACGTTCCTGTTTTTAAAGGAGAGATGGGGGGATTATAGCCTCCGGGGGCTTATGAGGATAGGAGTAAGCGCCGTTAATCCGTATGCACGTTATCCTGCAAACAGTCTCTGAGTTGGGCTCACACCCTTGCCGCCCTGATACAGCTTGAATGATTTTGTGTATAATGCGCGCCACATTCGTTTCAAGCCGGAGATATCTATCATGCGTCCAGCAGGTCGTAGTGCCAACCAGGTGCGTCCCGTCACCCTGACCCGTAATTATACAAAACACGCTGAAGGCTCCGTGCTGGTCGAATTTGGTGATACCAAAGTGCTGTGCACCGCCTCTATTGATGAAGGCGTACCCCGTTTCCTGAAAGGCCAGGGGCAGGGCTGGATCACAGCCGAGTACGGCATGCTGCCACGTGCGACCCACACGCGTAATGCCCGTGAAGCGGCGAAAGGCAAGCAGGGCGGTCGTACCATGGAAATTCAGCGTCTGATTGCTCGTGCGCTGCGCGCTGCGGTAGACCTGAAGGCGCTGGGCGAATTCACCATCACCCTGGACTGCGACGTTATTCAGGCCGACGGCGGCACGCGTACCGCATCTATTACCGGTGCATGCGTCGCACTGGCCGATGCGCTGGGTAAACTGGTTGCCGCTGGCAAGCTGAAAACCAACCCAATGAAAGGCATGGTAGCCGCAGTCTCTGTCGGTATCGTCAACGGCGAAGCGCTGTGCGACCTGGAATACGTTGAAGACTCGGCGGCGGAAACTGATATGAACGTGGTGATGACCGAAGACGGGCGCATCATTGAAGTTCAGGGCACCGCGGAAGGCGAGCCGTTCAGCCACGAAGAGTTACTCACCTTGCTGGCGTTGGCCCGAGGGGGTATCGAATCCATTATCACGACGCAGAAAGCGGCGTTAGAGAATTGATTTTAAGGGCGACGTTGTCGCCCTTTTTTTTGTCCGTAATAAAGTGAGATGAGGAGCGAATCCATGAAACCGTATCAGCGCCAGTTTATTGAGTTTGCGCTTAACAAGCAGGTACTTAAGTTTGGCGAATTTACGCTGAAATCCGGGCGCAAAAGCCCCTATTTCTTCAACGCCGGGCTGTTTAATACCGGGCGCGATCTGGCACTGTTAGGCCGTTTTTATGCCGAAGCGCTGGTGGATTCCGGTATTGAGTTTGATCTGCTGTTTGGGCCTGCCTACAAAGGCATTCCTATTGCCACGACCACGGCGGTGGCGCTGGCGGAACATCACGACCGTGATTACCCATACTGCTTTAACCGCAAAGAAGCTAAAGATCACGGCGAAGGCGGCAACCTGGTAGGTAGTGCACTGACCGGGCGCGTGATGTTGGTGGACGATGTGATCACCGCGGGCACCGCGATTCGTGAATCGATGGAGATTATCCAGGCCAACGGCGCGCAGCTTGCTGGCGTACTGATCTCTTTGGATCGTCAAGAGCGTGGACGCGGCGAAATTTCAGCCATTCAGGAAGTGGAACGCGACTACGGCTGTGAAGTTATCTCGATCATTACGCTGAAAGATCTGATCGCCTATCTGGAAGAAAAGCCGGAGATGGCAGAGCATCTGGCTTCAGTGCGCGCTTATCGCGAGGCGTACGGCGTATAAAAAAATAGCCCGGCGTCTGCCGGGCTATTTGAGTGCATTATTGCAGTTGCGCAACAATCAACGGCCAGCGGGCGTCGAAATCGTCCGTTGGTCGGTATTTGAATTCGCTGCGAACAAAGCGCGACAGCATCCCTTCACAGAAAGCCAGCAATTGGCTTGCCAACAGCGTTTCATCCGTTTCGTAGCCTTCACCTTCCCGCATTTTCCGCTCGCGCAGAACCTGGCGTAGCTGAGCTTCAATACGCTCAAACAGCTGGTTAATACGTCCCTGCAGGCGATCCTGCTCAAACATGAGCGCATGGCCGGTCAGGATACGGGTCAGCCCTGGGTTGAGTTCACCAAAGCCAAGAATCAACAGCACAATCAGACGTAAACGAGTGGTGGTGTCCTTCTCGTCTTTGAGGATCAGGTTGATACGGGTAATCAGACTATCTTCGATAAACTCGATAAGGCTATCGAACATGCGGGTCTTGCTAGGAAAATGCCGGTACAGCGCTGCTTCGGAAACACCAACGGAAGCGGCCAGCTTGGCCGTGGTAATACGCTGGCTACCATCGCTGGACTCAAGCATCAACGCCAGGGATTGAAGTATTTCCTCGCGACGATTCCTTTTCGCAGTTTGCTTTTCTGCCATGTTCTAAAATACCCCTGAAAATAAAACAATTGTCAGGCGAGCATCCACACGGTGACCGCAATCATAATTTGCAGTGATGTATTCGCATTATGACACCGTGAGATACGTAAAAACGGGCGCACCGCGCGTTGCAGGGTGCGCCTTAGGGCGAGTTACTGGCGCCCTGAGTGGCCAAAACCACCTTCGCCACGGTCGGTGGCTTCAAACGATTCGACCAGATTAAACTCGGCCTGTACGACAGGAACAAACACCATTTGCGCAACACGTTCGCCTGGCTCAATGGTGAAGGTCGTTTGCCCACGGTTCCAGATAGAAACCATCAACTGACCTTGATAGTCGGAGTCAATCAACCCGACCAGGTTACCCAGCACGATACCGTGCTTGTGGCCCAGGCCAGAGCGCGGAAGCATCACGGCTGCCAGAGAAGGGTCAGCAATGTGAATCGCCAGCCCTGTAGGCAGTAAGGTGGTTTCGCCTGGCGCCAGTTCTACGGCGTCATCAAGACAGGCGCGCAGGTCAAGGCCTGCAGAGCCAGCAGTGGCATAAGTCGGCAGCGGGAACTGCTGACCAATACGCGAGTCCAGAATCTTAACGTCGATTTTTTTCATCATAACGGGTAACGATCTCGTCCAATAATAGTTGGCCCAGGAGTGACTTACTGGCGAGTGGTAAGCGCTTCTCGCCGTCCTGCCAGAAAAGGTGTAATGCGTTGTTATCGCTATTAAAGCCTTGATTTGATTGCGAAACATCGTTAGCGCAAATCAGATCAAGATTCTTGCGGCTACGCTTTTGCCGCGCATATTCTTCCACATTATTCGTTTCGGCGGCAAACCCTACGACATAAGGTCGCTCTGTTTTTCTTGCTGCCACACCGGCGACGATGTCGGGGTTTTTCACCATTTTTATTGTGAATTCATCACCCTGGGTGTCCTGTTTCTTAATTTTTTCGTCGGCAATGACGGCGGCGCGATAGTCCGCGACGGCGGCACAGCCGATGAAAATATGCTGCCCGGCGACGCTTGCCTGAACGGCAGCATTCATCTCTTCGGCGGTTGTCACGTCAACGCGCTGCACAAAAGCTGGGGTTGGCAGCGATACCGGGCCGCTGACTAAGGTGACATTCGCGCCACGCTGTGCGGCTGCTTCGGCGATGGCAAAGCCCATTTTTCCGGAACTGTGGTTGGTGATGTAACGCACCGGATCCAGCGGTTCGCGAGTTGGGCCAGCGGTAATCATGATGTTCAGATGTTGCAAATCTTTGACGGGCGAAAAGTGCGCAGCGGCCATATCGACAATTGTCAGTGGGTCGAGCATGCGTCCTGGGCCGACGTCGCCGCAGGCCTGGCTGCCGCTATCTGGGCCCCAGATGAGCATATTGCGCGAGGCTAATACCTCAAGATTGTGTTGGGTGGCCGCGGCGCGATACATCTGCTGGTTCATGGCCGGTGCGATGGCAATGGGCGAAGGTGTCGCCAGACAGATGGTAGAGACCAGGTCGTTTGCCATCCCTGCGGCGACGCGGGCAATCAGGTCCGCCGTAGCGGGCGCCAGAATCACGAGGTCAGCCCATTTCCCCAGCTCAATGTGACCCATTGCCGCTTCTGCTGCGGTATCGAGCAGGCTGTCGGAAACCGGATAGCCGGAAACGGCCTGCAGGCTTAGTGGGGTGATGAAAGCTTTTGCGGCTTCCGTCATGGCAACGCGCACATCCGCGCCGCGGTCGCGCAGGCGACGTACGAGTTCCGGCGTTTTATAGGCAGCAATGCCGCCGCTGACACCGAGAACAATTTTTTTACCGGCCAGGCTCATCATGATTCTTTCCTGTTAGGGGGACACCAGAATTCGCGCATTTTATCACAATCCCGCCGGGGTCGTGCGCCTGTGACATCGACACTTTGCGAGGGGCTACGCAAGCGCGCTATCTCTGCCGTGCAGCAGAGCCTGCGTTGTGACAGCATGGCGGCAGTTATTGGAAGGAGGTCGCCATGGAAAGCGCAGAAGTGATGTTACCGCGCGAAAAGATGCAGCGGTATGGAATTGAGTCGCTATCGGATACTGAGCTGCTGGCGCTGTTTTTACGAACCGGTACGCGTGAAAAAAGCGTGATGCGCTATTCTCATGACCTGCTGCGGCATTTTGGCTCGCTTTATCGGTTGTTGTCCGCAACGCAAGCGGAGATGACCCAGATTGATGGCATGGGGATTGCCAAATATGCGCAGCTGAAAGGGATAGCCGAACTGGCGCGTCGATACTTTAGTGTGAGGATGCTGGAAGAAGATTCTTTGCTGAGTCCCGAACTGACGCGAGAATTTTTACAAAGTCAGCTGGCAGACGAGGAGCGAGAAATCTTTGTGGTCATCTTCCTCGATAACCAACACAAGGTGCTGAAACATAGCCGACTTTTTTCCGGCACGTTGAGCCATGTGGAGGTGCATCCGCGAGAAATTGTACGAGAAGCCATCAAAGTGAATGCCGCGGCGGTGATCCTCGCGCATAATCATCCATCAGGTAATGCCGAACCGAGTAAATCAGACAGACTTATCACCGAAAGGGTGGTAAAATGTTGCCAATTCATGGATGTACGTGTACTCGACCATCTGGTTATTGGCCGCGGTGAGTATGTTTCTTTTGCCGAACGAGGCTGGATTTAGCGGATAATTACGCGATCCACCGGGATCTTTGTCTGTTCGGGACTTGAGCATATCCTCGTGTCAGCGTATACTACGCCACCTTTGAGAATCTCGGGTTTGGCATTTGGGCCTGGCAATCGAGAGTTCACTTAGAACTATGCGATGACCGGGCTGTAAAGCCTGACGAGGCGCCGATACC
>NZ_CABTJS010000070.1:0-2476 GCF_902485085.1 uncultured Kluyvera sp. | reverse complement strand
GATGGTTCGTCTCGAAGATTCGTCATGATTCAACTTCCAGAGGAGATTAATGAGAAATCAGAAGCGTTCAAGGCTGGCTACAAAACCATCGCAGATGTGAGTAGGGAGCGCATCCGCCGCGCGGGCCGGAAAATCGTTTCTGAATTTGCCAATGGCAGCATGGACATCGGGTTCCGCGTGTTGAAGATCGACACGTCCAACATGGCCGAGGTCTTCTACACACCTGATGCTGTCACTCAAGCCAGTCTGCTTGACGCCTTGGATAACATCAAGCCCGACCGGACGCCCGAGGACTTACTGTTCCAGGTGATGTTGGACTGGGGCGTTGACCTTGCCTTGCCCATCGAGAAAAGGGCTATCCAAGGCAAAGATGTATACTTCGTGGATAGCAACGCGCTGGCCGCCTGCTTCGATGTCAGCAGTAGCATCGACGAACCCTTTGTGAAGGAACTGGTCAAACATCAGCCGTTGCGCGTGGTGTTCCGCGACGCGGGCTACAAGAACAGTGCGGTCAAGATCAACGTTGAGCAGATTTTTAAGCTCTTGTCGCCCGCAACCGAAGTGAAATGCATCTGAGGGGCGCGTGATGAAACTTAAATTCAAACATCAGCCCTATCAGGCTGCCGCCGTGCAGGCGGTCGTCGATATTTTTCAGGGGCAGCCACCGGCCTCTGATGCGGCCATGAGCTATCGCCTTGACCCTGGTAATACCAAAAACGGCATGGGAGATCTGTTTGCGGTTGATACCGGTTTTAAAAATGCTGAGCTAACCCTCAGTGAGGTTTCCTTGCTTAATAACATCCAACAGGCGCAGCGCCAGCAAAACCTGCCGTTGTCGGAGAGCTTGGTCAAGAACAAGGTCGCCAGGCTAAATCTTGATATCGAGATGGAAACGGGGACTGGCAAGACCTATTGCTACATCAAGACGATTTTCGAGCTGAACAAACAGTACGGCTGGAGCAAGTTCGTCATAGTGGTGCCGAGCATTGCAATCCGCGAGGGCGTGGCCAAGTCGCTGGAAATCACGGCCGAGCACTTTCAGGAGACCTACCACAAGAAGGCCCGCTCCTTTATTTACAACTCTAAGCAGTTGCACCATCTGGAGAGCTTCTCCTCCGATGCCAGTATCAATGTCATGGTGATCAACGTGCAAGCGTTTAACGCCACCGGCAAAGATAACCGCCGTATCTATGAAGCGCTCGATGATTTTCAGTCACGTCGCCCGATCGATGTGATCAGCGCCAACCGGCCCATCTTGATCCTTGATGAGCCGCAGCGAATGGAGGGAGGCAAAACGCTGGATTCTTTGGCTAATTTCAACCCATTGATGGTGTTGCGCTATTCCGCGACCCACAAGACCACACACAACAAGATCCACCGCCTGGATGCGCTCGATGCCTATAACCAGAAGCTGGTGAAGAAGATTGAGGTGCGTGGTATCTCGGTGAAGGGACTGGCGGGAACCAATGCCTATATCTATTTACAAGCCATCGAAATCTCAAACAAAAAACCGCCGGTAGCGGTTGTGGAGTTCGAACAGAAACTCAGCGGTGGCAACATCAAGCGTGTCACTCGCAAACTGGGGAAGGGTGACAATCTGTTTGTGCTATCGAACGAGCTGGATCAATACCGCGATGGGTTTGTGGTATCGGACATCAATGCCAATACGGACACCTTCAGCTTTACCAATGGTGTAGAACTGACGGTGGGTGATGCGACTGGTGATGTTTCCGAGATAGCGCTGCGCCGCATTCAGATCCGTGAGACGATCAAGGCGCACTTTGACAAGGAGATGGAGCTCTTCGATAAAGGGGTGAAGGTTCTCTCGTTGTTCTTTATCGACGAAGTCGCCAGGTACCGGGACTACACCGCTGCCGATGAAAAAGGCGAGTACGCAAAAATCTTTGAAGAGGAGTACGCTAAGCACCTTCAAGAAGCCTTTGATAATGGGTTTATGGAGGGGGATGCCCCTTATGCTAAATATCTACGCCGCATTGCGGCCGATAAGACGCACAGCGGCTACTTTTCCATTGACAAGAAGAGCAAGCGCCTCACCGATCCCAAGGTTGCTGCACGTGGTGAAAATGCGGGCTTGTCGGATGATGTAGATGCTTATGATCTGATCCTCAAAGACAAGGAACGGTTATTATCACTAGCTGAGCCAGTGCGTTTTATCTTCTCACACTCGGCTTTGCGTGAGGGTTGGGATAACCCGAACGTGTTCGTTATCTGCACGCTCAAACATAGTGATAACACCATTTCACGTCGTCAGGAGGTCGGGCGCGGCCTGCGTTTGTCTGTCAATCAGAATGGTGATCGCATGGATCATCCGTCCATTGTTCATGACATTAACGTACTGACAGTTGTGGCCAGCGAAAGTTACAAGGACTTCGTAACAGCCTTGCAGAAGGACATTAGCGAGTCCTTGTCAGCTCGTCCGCGTGTGGCGGACAAGGCCTACTTCACGGGCAAGATG
>NZ_CABTJS010000069.1:0-20701 GCF_902485085.1 uncultured Kluyvera sp. | reverse complement strand
ATATAAGGAAAAGAGAGAATGGCTAAGGGGCAATCTTTACAAGATCCGTTCCTGAACGCACTGCGTCGGGAACGTGTTCCAGTTTCTATTTATTTGGTGAATGGTATTAAGCTGCAAGGGCAAATTGAGTCTTTTGATCAGTTCGTGATCCTGTTGAAAAACACGGTCAGCCAGATGGTCTATAAGCACGCAATTTCTACCGTAGTTCCGTCTCGTCCAGTTTCCCATCACAGCAATAACGCTGGCGGCGGCACTGGCAGCAACTACCACCACGGTAGCAACGCGCAGGGTTCTGCGCCGCAAGACAGCGAAGAAACCGAATAAGGTTGATGGCTGTTTATCCATGTCGGGGAGCCGGATTATCCAGGTTCCCCGCTGGTATTTCAGGAGATATAACGCTTGTTTGACCGTTATGACGCCGGTGAGCAGGCGGTGCTGGTACACATCTATTTTACGCAAGACAAAGATATGGAAGACCTCCAGGAGTTTGAATCTCTGGTCTCTTCCGCCGGTGTCGAAGCAATGCAGGTGATTACCGGTAGCCGTAAAGCGCCGCACCCAAAATATTTTGTTGGTGAAGGTAAGGCTGTCGAGATTGCGGAGGCCGTCAAAGCGACAGGTGCTTCCGTTGTGCTGTTCGATCATGCACTTAGCCCAGCACAGGAGCGAAACCTTGAAGCCCTGTGTCAATGCCGGGTTATCGACCGTACCGGTCTGATCTTAGATATTTTCGCCCAACGTGCGCGTACCCATGAAGGTAAGCTGCAGGTTGAGCTGGCGCAGCTGCGCCATCTGGCCACGCGACTGGTGCGCGGCTGGACGCACCTTGAAAGACAAAAAGGCGGTATTGGTTTACGCGGCCCGGGTGAAACCCAGCTCGAAACCGACCGTCGTTTACTGCGTAACCGTATTATGCAGATCCTCTCGCGCATTGAGCGCGTGGAGAAACAGCGTGAGCAGGGGCGTCGCGCCCGCGTGAAGGCCGATGTGCCAACGGTTTCGCTGGTGGGTTACACCAACGCCGGCAAATCGACGCTGTTTAACCATATTACGCAGGCGGAGGTTTACGCCGCCGACCAGCTGTTTGCGACCCTTGACCCGACGCTGCGCCGTATTGACGTGGCTGACGTGGGCGAAACGGTGCTGGCGGATACCGTAGGCTTTATTCGTCACCTGCCGCACGATCTGGTGGCGGCCTTTAAAGCCACCTTGCAGGAAACCCGCGAAGCGACGCTGTTGCTTCACGTGATTGATGCAGCGGACGTTCGGGTACAGGAAAACATCGACGCGGTGAACACGGTTCTCGAAGAGATCGACGCGCACGAGATCCCAACCCTGCTGGTGATGAACAAAATCGATATGCTGGATGATTTCGAACCGCGTATCGACCGTGATGAAGAGAACAAACCTATCCGGGTGTGGCTGTCTGCACAAACCGGGGTAGGCATACCACTCCTTTTTCAGGCGTTAACCGAACGCTTAGCCGGCGAAGTCGCGCAGCACACGCTGCGTTTACCTCCGCAGGCAGGGCGTTTGCGTAGCCGCTTTTATCAGCTTCAGGCAATTGAAAAAGAGTGGATGGAGGAGGACGGCTGCGTCAATTTGCAGGTTCGTATGCCGATTGTCGACTGGCGTCGCCTCTGTAAACAAGAACCGACACTGGCAGACTACGTCGTCTGACCGTGCAGCTTGCCTGAACATTAGCCCTTTGGGCACCCAGCGGTTCAGATTGCCTCAACGCGACCGTCGCCACCAGGAAGGGTAGGACGGTTAACCGCGAAAAAATCTGGACTGGGAAAAGGTATATCACCGCATAACAAATATGGAGCATAAACATGGCGTGGAATCAGCCCGGTAATAACGGACAAGACCGCGACCCGTGGGGAAGCAGCAATAATCAAGGCGGCAACTCCGGGGGGAATGGAAATAAAGGCGGTCGCGATCAGGGGCCGCCGGATTTGGATGATATCTTCCGTAAGCTGAGCAAAAAGCTCGGTGGATTTGGGGGCGGTAAAGGGGGCTCCGGCAACGGTAGTTCAACCCAAGGGCCGCGTAGCCCTATGGGCGGACGCATTGTCGGTATCGCTGCCGCAGCCGTTGTGGTTATCTGGGCGGCTAGCGGGTTCTATACCATTAAAGAAGCCGAGCGCGGCGTAGTCACGCGCTTTGGTAAGTTCAGCCACCTGGTTGAGCCGGGTCTGAACTGGAAGCCGACCTTCGTTGACGAAGTCACTCCGGTGAACGTTGAAGCCGTGCGCGAACTGGCCGCGTCTGGCGTGATGCTGACCTCCGACGAGAACGTGGTGCGCGTAGAAATGAACGTGCAGTACCGCGTGACTGACCCGCAGAAATACCTGTTCAGTGTCACCAGCGCTGACGACAGCCTGCGTCAGGCCACCGACAGCGCCCTGCGTGGGGTTATCGGTAAATACACCATGGACCGTATTCTGACCGAAGGTCGTACCGTTATTCGTAGCGATACCCAGCGCGAGCTGGAAGAGACCATTCGTCCATACAACATGGGTATCACCCTGCTGGACGTCAACTTCCAGGCCGCTCGTCCGCCGGAAGAGGTAAAAGCCGCGTTCGATGATGCGATTGCCGCACGTGAGAACGAGCAGCAGTACATCCGTGAAGCGGAAGCGTACACCAACGAAGTGCAGCCACGTGCGAACGGTCAGGCGCAGCGTATTCTGGAAGAAGCGCGTGCGTATAAGACTCAGACCGTCCTGGAAGCTCAGGGTGAAGTGGCTCGCTTTGCGAAAATCCTGCCGGAATATAAAGCCGCACCGCAGATTACCCGCGAGCGTCTCTATATCGAGACCATGGAAAAAGTACTGAGCCATACCCGCAAAGTGCTGGTTAGCGACAACAAGAATGGCAACCTGATGGTACTGCCGCTGGATCAAATGCTGAAAGGCGGTAACGCCCCGGCAGCAAAGAGCGATAGCAGTGGTGCGAACAACCTGTTGCGCCTGCCGCCTGCGTCCTCTTCCAGCAGCAGCGCAAGCAACACGTCGTCTGCCAGTCAGGGCAATATCATGGACCAACGCCGCGCTAACGCGCAGCGTAACGACTACCAGCGTCAGGGGGAATAACGATGCGTAAGTCAGTTATTGCGATTATCATCATCGTGCTGGTAGTGCTTTACACCTCTATCTTCGTGGTTAAAGAAGGCGAGCGTGGGATCAAGTTCCAGTTCAGCAGCGTCGTGCGTGACGGTGACAAGAAGCCGCTGATTTATGAGCCGGGCCTGCACTTCAAGGTGCCGTTCATTCAGTCGGTGAAAATGCTCGATGCCCGTATCCAGACCATGGATAACCAGGCCGACCGTTTCGTGACCAAAGAGAAAAAAGACCTGATCGTCGACTCTTACATCAAGTGGCGCATCAGCGACTTTAGCCGTTACTTCCTGGCGACCGGCGGCGGTGACGTCTCTCAGGCCGAAGTACTGCTGAAACGTAAGTTCTCTGACCGTCTGCGTTCTGAGATTGGTCGTCTGGACGTGAAAGACATCGTTACCGACTCCCGTGGTCGTCTGACGCTGGAAGTTCGCGACGCCCTGAACTCCGGTTCTTCCGGTGCTGAAGACGAAGTCGCTACGCCAGCCGCGGATAACGCGATTGCCGAAGCCGCAGAGCGCGTAGAGCAGCAGGCAAACATCAAAGGGCCAACCATTAACCCGAACAGTATGGCGGCGTTAGGGATTGAAGTGGTCGATGTGCGCATTAAGCAGATCAACCTGCCTGCTGAGGTTTCCGAAGCTATCTACAACCGTATGCGTGCCGAGCGTGAAGCCGTTGCTCGTCGCCACCGTTCACAGGGTCAGGAAGAGGCAGAAAAACTGCGCGCTACCGCTGACTATGAAGTGACGAAGACACTGGCAGAAGCTGAACGTCAGGGCCGTATCATGCGCGGTGAAGGTGATGCTGAAGCCGCTAAGCTGTTTGCCGATGCCTTCAGCCAGGATCCAGACTTCTATGCCTTCATCCGTAGCCTGCGTGCGTACGAAGCGAGCTTCGATAGTAACCAGGACGTGATGGTGCTGAGCCCGGATAGCGACTTCTTCCGCTACATGAAAAACCCGGGTACCACGACACGTTAATCGCGTGAAAGCCTGAATAAAACCACCGCCTCTTCAGGGAGCCGGTGGTTTTCTTTTTATAAGGACGATGAATGAATTCCACCATCTGGCTGGCGCTTGCGCTGGTTTTAGTGTTTGAAGGCCTGGGGCCGATGCTTTATCCGAAAGCCTGGCGCAAGATGATTGCTACGATGACTCAATTACCCGATACGATGTTACGTCGATTTGGTGGCGGTCTTGTGGTCGCAGGAGTCGTAATCTACTACATGTTGACGAAAACGATTGGCTGATTAAAAAACAGACTCAGAAGCACGATTTTGTGGGTAAAAAGTGCTGTATATCTGAAAAAGCGATGGTAGAATCCATTTTTAAGCAATCGGTGATTTTGAAAAATGGGTAACAACGTCGTCGTACTGGGCACCCAATGGGGTGACGAAGGTAAAGGGAAGATCGTCGATCTTCTTACTGAGCGTGCAAAATATGTTGTTCGCTATCAGGGTGGTCACAACGCAGGCCATACTCTCGTAATCAACGGTGAAAAAACCGTCCTCCATCTTATTCCATCAGGTATTCTCCGCGAGAATGTAACCAGCATCATCGGTAACGGTGTTGTGCTGTCTCCGGCTGCGCTGATGAAAGAGATGAAAGGCCTGGAAGACCGTGGTATCCCGGTTCGCGAACGTCTGCTGCTTTCCGAAGCATGCCCGTTAATCCTCGACTATCACGTCGCGCTGGATAACGCTCGCGAGAAAGCGCGCGGTGCGAAAGCTATCGGTACTACCGGTCGTGGTATCGGTCCTGCTTACGAAGATAAAGTTGCTCGTCGCGGCCTGCGCGTTGGTGACCTCTTCGATAAAGCGACCTTCGCCGACAAACTGAAAGAAGTGATGGAATATCACAACTTCCAGCTGGTGAACTTCTACAAAGTTGACGCGGTTGACTACCAGAAAGTGCTGGACGATGTGATGGCGGTTGCCGACATTCTGACCAGCATGGTTGTTGACGTTTCTGACCTGCTGGATCAAGCTCGTCAGCGCGGTGACTTCGTGATGTTCGAAGGCGCGCAGGGTACACTGCTGGATATCGACCACGGTACCTATCCGTACGTGACCTCTTCCAACACCACCGCAGGTGGCGTAGCAACCGGTTCTGGCCTTGGCCCGCGCTATGTTGACTACGTACTGGGCATCATCAAAGCGTACTCCACTCGCGTGGGTGCCGGTCCATTCCCGACCGAACTGTTTGATGAAACCGGTGAGTTCCTGTGCAAACAGGGTAACGAATACGGCGCCACTACCGGCCGTCGTCGTCGTACCGGCTGGCTGGACTCCGTTGCCGTGCGTCGTGCTGTACAGATCAACTCCCTGTCTGGCTTCTGCCTGACCAAGCTGGACGTTCTGGACGGCTTGAAAGAAGTGAAAATCTGCGTGGGCTACCGCATGCCGGATGGCCGCGAAGTGACGACCACTCCGCTGGCAGCTGATGATTGGGAAGGTATCGAGCCAATCTATGAAACCATGCCGGGCTGGTCTGAAACCACCTTTGGCGTGAAGGAACGTAGCGGCCTGCCACAGGCAGCGCTGGACTACATCAAGCGTATTGAAGAACTGACCGGCGTGCCGATCGATATTATCTCGACTGGCCCAGACCGTACCGAAACCATGATCCTGCGCGACCCGTTCGACGCATAATTCTGGTTCGTCGTGCAGCGCCATCAGGCGCTGCGCTTATCAGGCCTACTCACTCTGTAGGCCGGATAAGACGCAAAGCGTCACCATCCGGCTTAATCGTGCGTTAAATCCTCGCTTTTTCCTTCCCGAACTGAAATAAATTAGCGGCGCAGTCGCTGGCTGGTTTATCATCAATATAATTAATATCAACAGGCTCACCCTGTTTTTCCCCTTTTTCCTGAGGTTGATGTGCAGTTAACAAGTTTTACCGATTATGGACTACGTGCGCTGATCTATATGGCGTCGCTGCCGGAAGGCAACATGACCAGTATCTCGGAGGTAACCGAGGTCTACGGCGTGTCGCGTAACCATATGGTTAAAATTATCAACCAGCTCAGCCGCGCCGGATACGTGATGGCCGTGCGGGGAAAAAACGGCGGGATCCGTCTGGGTAAACCAGCTAAGGATATCCGCGTCGGAGACGTGGTGCGTGAACTCGAACCGTTATCGCTGGTGAACTGCAGCAGCGAATTTTGCCATATTACGCCTGCCTGTCGTTTGAAACAGGCGCTTGCTCAAGCCGTGCAATGTTTTCTCAAGGAGTTGGATAACTACACACTGGCTGATTTGGTTGAAAAGAATCAACCGCTATATAAATTATTGCTGGTGGAGTAACGACTCCCGCCAGCAGCGATGATGACGGAGGAACCGACATGTCAAAAGATCCTTTCCAGGAACGCGAAGCAGAGAAATATTCGAATCCTATCCCAAGCCGGGAATTTATCCTCGAACACTTAACAAAACGCGAAAAACCGGCTAACCGTGAAGAACTGGCCGTTGAACTCAATATTGAAGGCGAAGAGCAGATTGAAGCGCTGCGCCGTCGCCTGCGCGCTATGGAGCGCGATGGGCAATTAGTCTTTACCCGCCGCCAGTGCTATGCGCTGCCGGAACGTCTCGACCTGCTGAAAGGCATGGTTATCGGTCACCGCGATGGCTTCGGCTTCCTGCGCGTTGAAGGCCGTAAAGACGACCTGTATCTGTCGAGCGAACAGATGAAAATGTGCATGCACGGCGATGAAGTGCTGGCACAGCCGCTGGGCGCGGACCGTAAAGGCCGCCGCGAAGCGCGTATCGTCCGCGTACTGGTGCCGCGCAATGCGCAGATCGTTGGTCGCTACTTTACCGATGCTGGCGTGGGCTTTGTGGTTCCGGACGACAGCCGCCTGAGCTTTGATATCCTCATCCCGCCTGAGTCGGTGATGGGCGCGCGCATGGGCTTTGTGGTGGTGGTCGAACTGACCCAGCGCCCAACCCGCCGCACCAAAGCGATTGGTAAAATCGTTGAAGTGCTGGGCGACAACATGGGTACCGGCATGGCCGTTGAGATGGCGCTGCGTACCCATGAAATTCCATACGTCTGGCCGCCAGCGGTTGAAGCGCAGGTTGCCGGGCTGAAAGAGCAGGTGCCTGAAGAGGCGAAAGTGGGTCGCGTCGACCTGCGCGATCTGCCGCTCGTCACCATTGATGGCGAAGACGCCCGTGACTTCGATGATGCGGTCTACTGCGAGAAAAAACGCGGCGGCGGCTGGCGCCTGTGGGTTGCCATTGCCGACGTGAGCTACTACGTGCGTCCGCCAACTCCGCTGGACGGCGAAGCGCGCAACCGCGGCACCTCGGTCTACTTCCCAACGCAGGTTGTTCCGATGCTGCCGGAAGTGCTCTCCAATGGCCTGTGCTCGTTGAACCCGCAGGTTGACCGCCTGTGTATGGTCTGCGAAATGACCATTTCGTCGAAGGGCCGCTTAACCGGCTTCAAATTCTACGAAGCGGTGATGAGCTCCCACGCGCGTCTGACCTACACTAAGGTCTGGCATATGCTGCAGGGCGATCAGGAGCTGCGCGAGCAGTACGCGCCGCTGGTTAAACACATTGAAGAGCTGCATAACCTCTACAAAGTGCTGGATCAGGCTCGCGCTGAGCGCGGCGGGATCTCGTTTGAGAGCGAAGAAGCGAAGTTCATCTTCAACGCCGAACGCCGCATTGAGCGTATCGAACAGACCCAGCGTAACGACGCGCACAAACTGATCGAAGAGTGCATGATCATGGCGAACATTTCGGCGGCGCGTTTCGTCGAGAAAGCTCAGGAGCCTGCGCTGTTCCGTATTCACGACAAGCCAACGACCGAAGCGATTACCGCATTCCGTTCGGTGCTGTCTGAACTCGGTCTTGAACTGCCAGGCGGCAACAAACCGGAGCCGCGCGACTACGCTGAGCTTCTGGAATCCGTGGCTGACCGTCCTGACGCCGAAATGTTGCAAACCATGCTGCTGCGTTCAATGAAGCAGGCTATCTATGATCCGGAAAACCGCGGCCACTTTGGCCTGGCGCTGCAGTCCTATGCGCACTTCACCTCGCCGATTCGTCGTTATCCTGACCTGTCGCTGCACCGCGCCATTAAGTATCTGTTGGCGAAAGAGCAGGGCCATAAAGGTAACAGCACCGACACCGGCGGCTACCATTATTCGATGGAAGAGATGCTGCAGCTGGGCCAGCACTGTTCGATGACCGAACGCCGCGCTGATGAAGCGACTCGCGATGTTGCTGACTGGCTGAAGTGCGACTTCATGCAGGATCAGGTGGGTAACGTCTTTAAAGGCGTGATTGCGAGCGTGACCGGCTTTGGCTTCTTCGTACGTCTGGACGAGCTGTTCATCGATGGCCTGGTCCACGTCTCCTCGCTGGATAACGACTACTATCGCTTTGACCAGGTCGGTCAGCGTCTGATTGGTGAATCCGGCGGCCAGACCTACCGTCTTGGCGACCGCGTGGAAGTTCGCGTGGAAGCGGTCAACATGGACGAGCGTAAAATCGACTTCTCCCTGATTTCCAGCGAACGTGCCCCGCGCAACGTCGGTAAAACCGAGCGCGAAAGAACGAAAAAAGAAGCGGGCGCTAAACCGGGTGGTAAACGCCGCCAGGTTGGCAAGCGCGTGAACTTCGAACCGGACAGCGCCTTCCGCGGCGAGAAGAAAGGTAAGGCGAAAGCTAAACCGGCTTCTGCCGAGAAAGGGGCGGCGAAGAAAGCCAAAAAGCCTTCAACCAAAACGCAGAAAATCGCCGCAGCGACCAAAGCTAAGCGCGCCGCGAAGAAGAAAGCGGCGGAATAACCTCATTCCCTTCACTCCGACCCTCTCCGCTTAGGGGCGAGGGAGGACGGTTCCCTCTCCCTTCCAGGGAGAGGGCTAGGGTGAGGGTAATCACAACGTAGAATTAACAACGAGTATATTCATGAGTGAAATGATTTACGGCATCCACGCAGTGCAGGCACTGCTGGAGCGCGCGCCTGAACGTTTTCAGGAAGTTTTTATTCTGAAAGGTCGCGACGATAAGCGCCTGATGCCGCTGATCCATGCGCTTGAAGCGCAGGGCGTGGTGATTCAGTTAGCGAACCGTCAGTTCCTGGATGAGAAAAGCGAAGGTGCCGTGCACCAGGGCATTATTGCGCGCGTGAAGCCGGGCCGTCAGTATCAGGAAAACGATCTGCCGGATCTGATCGCTTCACTCGACAGCCCGTTCTTGCTGATCCTCGACGGCGTGACCGACCCGCACAACCTCGGTGCCTGCCTGCGTAGCGCCGATGCTGCTGGCGTGCACGCGGTTATCGTTCCGAAAGACCGCTCGGCGCAGCTGAATGCGACGGCGAAAAAAGTGGCCTGTGGCGCTGCCGAGAGCGTACCGCTGATCCGCGTGACCAACCTGGCGCGCACCATGCGTATGCTGCAGGAAGAGAGCGTATGGATTGTGGGTACCGCTGGTGAAGCGACCCACACGCTGTATCAGAGCAAAATGACCGGTGCGATGGCGCTGGTAATGGGCGCGGAAGGTGAAGGTATGCGCCGTCTGACCCGTGAACACTGCGATGAACTGATCAGCATTCCGATGGCGGGCACCGTGTCGTCGCTGAACGTCTCCGTAGCAACCGGCATCTGCCTGTTTGAAGCGGTACGTCAGCGCAGCTAACCGCCGCCGGGTTTTGCACCTAAGCCACCCTTTCGGGTGGCTTTTTTATTGTGCATCTCCCCCGACCGTCCATACTTAAAAGGTTGCTCATTGACGGAGGGAGACACAATGAACTGGCAAACACACACCGTTTTTAATCAACCTATTCCCTTAAATAACAGTAACCTGTTTTTATCTGACGTTGCGCTGCGTGATGCGGTGACCCGCTATGACGCCGGTTGGGACAGCGAACTGCTGGCGAGCATCGGCCAACAGCTCGGCACCGCCGAATCGCTGGAGCTCGGCAGGCTCGCCAACGCTCATCCCCCTGAACTATTACGCTACGACCCGCAGGGGCAGCGGCTCGACGACGTTCGCTTTCACCCCGCATGGCATCTGCTGATGCAGGGGCTTTGCGCCAACCGGGTGCATAACCTTCCCTGGGAGGAAGAGGCGCGTAGCGGCGCATTCGTTGCCCGTGCCGCACGCTTCATGCTGCATGCGCAGGTAGAAGCCGGCACGCTGTGCCCCATCACCATGACTTTTGCCGCCACGCCGCTGCTGCTGAAAACGCTGCCGCCGCTTTTTACCGACTGGCGCTCGGCGTTGCTTAGCGATCGTTATGACCCGCACCAGCTACCCGGCGCGCAGAAGCGCGGACTGCTGATTGGCATGGGGATGACCGAAAAACAGGGCGGCTCCGACGTGCTGAGCAACAGCACACGGGCGGAACGGCTGGAAGACGGTAGCTATCAGCTTACCGGGCATAAATGGTTCTATTCGGTGCCACAGAGCGACGCGCATCTGGTGCTGGCGCAGGCCAGCGGCGGGTTAACCTGCTTCTTCGTACCGCGTCTGCTGCCCGACGGCACCCGTAATGCCATTCGCCTTGAGCGGTTGAAAGACAAACTCGGCAACCGCGCCAACGCCAGCGGCGAAGTGGAGTTCCAGCAGGCGCTCGGCTGGCCGCTGGGTGAGGAGGGAGACGGTATCCGACAAATCCTCAAAATGGGCGGACTGACGCGCTTTGATTGTGCGCTGGGCAGCCACAGCCTGATGCGTCGTGCGCTGTCGGTGGCGCTGTACCACGCTTTCCAGCGCCAGGCCTTCGGCCATAACCTGGTCGACCTGCCGCTGATGCGTCAAGTGCTGGGGAAAATGGCGCTGCAACTGGAGGGGCAGACCGCATTTATGTTTCGTCTTGCCAGAGCGTGGGGGCAGAATCATCAGCCGCAGGAAGCGCTGTGGGCGCGTCTGTTCACCCCTGCGGCCAAGTTTGCCATCTGCAGGGCGGGCATTCCGTTCGTGGCGGAGGCAATGGAAGTGCTGGGCGGGATTGGCTACTGTGAAGAGAGCGAGCTACCGCGCCTGTACCGGGAGATGCCGGTGAACAGTATCTGGGAGGGCTCAGGCAATATCATGTGCCTCGACGTGCTGCGCGTGCTGGTGAAGCAACCGGACGCCGTGGCGCTACTGCTGGCGGAATGTAACGAGGTTAAGGGACAGGATCGTCACTTTGATCGGCATTGGCGGCAGTTACAGCAGCTGCTGCGCAAGCCTTCTGAATCACAGGGACGCGAGATAACGCATCAGCTTTACCTGCTGGGCGTCGGTGCGCAGATGCTGCGTCATGCGTCGCCGCCGATGGCTCAGGCCTGGTGTCGAATGATGCTGGACTCGCGAGGCGGTGCGTTGCTGAGTGAACCGGTGATTAATGACCTGCTATGTCGAGCGACGGGCGGGGGAAGATAGGCAATAGAAACGGGTGGAAGAGGCGTGACAAGCGTAACGCTTCTTCCACTAGAGGTGAGTATCAAGCATAGAGAATCGCCTGTGCTCGCCAGTTGTCCTGCTGAGGTTCTTCATACATCTGAACGATGCGATACCAGGATGCGCCCTGTTCATCCGCTTTGCGTGCGATGACCTGTTCGACATCTTCCAGGCTTCCGGTGATGTTATTCACCGAAATCAGCCCGATCTCATTCAGCCCGGTTACGCAGTCTGCGCTGGCGAACTCTGCAGATTGTGCCGCCGCCGTATGGCCACCGCCTGACAAAAGCAGGGTAGATAAGGTAAGTGTTTGTTTCATCGTCAGCTCCATTTCACATAACCCAGTGGGGGCAATCCATAGCAGACGCATATCCTGTATCCAGACAGAGGCGCCATTGTGCATCAGGGAAACGTGAAACGGTGCAAAGCTGCGTAAAGCTAGTAAAACTACTTACGGTAGAGAATCGCCTGCGAGTACCACTGGCCCGGCACGACGGTGTCATCAATCATGACTATCACGTAGTAATCCGCTTTCCGCGCGGTAACTTTCTCTTTGATAGATGCTTCAACATCCATCGGCGAACCGTACACCAGCGAGCTAACCGTGCCTATGCGCTGCAAGCCTGCCGTCTGGTTGCGGCGTATTTCCTGTGGATGGTCGGTGACCGGTGGAGGCGCTTCAGGAGTGCCTTCCAGAATGGTACAACCGCTCAACAAGAGCGCCAGCAACAGTGGGATAAACCGTCGTTTAGCCATTTCCCGTTTCCTGATAGTCATAGTGTAGTGGGGAAAGCATTTCGCTTTAGGCGAATGTTCCTGATTTGTTAACCATAGCGCTATTTTCGAATGAAAATATCACGATTTCGTAACGAGGTTCTCAATGTTATAAATCAGGGGTATTGTCGTCATCATACTGCATCAATTTTCGTATGCCATCTCAGCATAGCTAAAGGAGATAACTCATGATTGAACTGGAAATGCGCACCCTGGCAGGACAGCAAGTTTTGCACGCTTACCCAAGGGGATGTAGTGAAAAGGCGCTTCCCAGCATAGTGTTTTATCACGGTTTTACCTCGTCGAACGTTGTTTATAGCTATTTTGCCGTGGCGCTGGCGCAGGCAGGTTTTCGGGTGGTGATGCCTAACGCCGCCGAGCACGGGGAACGCTTCAACGGCGATGGGGCCGAACGTCTTCAGCACTTCTGGCAGATTCTGGTGCAGAACTTTACCGAATTCCCGGCGCTGCGCGATGCGCTGCTGGCAAGTGGGCTGGTGAGCGAAGGGCGCTTAGCGGTGGCCGGTGCCTCAATGGGCGGCATGACCGCGCTGGGGCTGATGGCGCAGCATCCGGAGCTGAAATGTGTGGCGAGCCTGATGGGGTCGGGCTATTTCACTTCACTTTCTGAGACACTCTTCCCACCGTCTGCAGCAAACGGCATCGAGAAGGCGCGCTTGCTGGCACCGCTAGCGAAGTGGGATGTTGGACATCAACTGGTGCGTCTGGCGGACAGGCCGCTGCTGCTATGGCATGGGGAAGAGGACGACGTGGTACCGGCGGGTGAGACGTTCCGGCTTCAGCAAGCGTTGCGGGAGGCTGAACTGGATGAGCATCTCACCTGCGTCTGGCAGGCGGGCGTCCGCCACCGTATTACGCCTGAAGCGTTGGACAGCACGGTGGCCTTTTTCCGCCAGCATCTTTAAACGCGGATAACCTTCACGCCCTGATCCTCAAGCTTCTTGAGGATCTCCGGGTCAGCCTGTTTGCCGGTAATCAGCAGATCGATCTCATCGGCGCGGCTAAACAGCATTCCTGCCCGTTCGCCAACCTTGCTGCTATCGACCAGTACGACAAGTTTACCCACCACGTTCAGCATTTTCTGTTCTGCCATCGCGGTGAGCATGTCGGTTTTATATAACCCTTCCGCCGTCAGCCCTTTGCCGCTGGTAAACATCCAGTGCCCGGCGTACAGGCTGTTTTCGCTGCCCTGTGGGCTGAGCGTGATGGCGTGGCTGCGGTTGTACTGCCCGCCCATAATGATCACGCTGTCGTGCTCTTGATCGATAAGGTAGTTAGCCAGCGGTAGGTAGTTGGTGATTATCTGCACCGGTTTGCCGCAGATCTCCTGGCCGACCAGAAAAGCCGTCGAACCACAGTTGATCACCACGCTTTCACCGGGCATCACCAGCTGCGACGCTGCCTTCGCGATACGTACTTTCTCGTCGTGATTTTGTGCCTGATGAATGTTCATCGGGGACCAGCGCGGGCGCTGCTGGTTAACGGCCTCGGCGCCGTTGCGCACTTTTTTCAGCTTGCCGCTTTCATCAAGCTTGTTGATATCCCTGCGGGCCGTGGCGGGTGAGATCCCCAGACGGGAAATCACCTGCTCTACTGTTATAAAACCCGCTTGCGCCAGCAGGTCCAGTAGAATCTGATGTCTTTGCGCTTCCGTCATGAGCTAATCCGAAAAAAAATGATGATTAAAGATGATATTTGAAAAATAGCCAAAATACTAAAACTATATAGGGGTCAAGGTGGGTTTCCCGGCGTCGCTGCGCTCGGCCGGGAATACTCAATTACAAGAACGATTTAAACGGCAGATCCGGCTCAATGGTAAAGCAATCGTCGAAACCACGCGGATAGTGATACTCGAAGTTATCTTTATCCAGCGGCCAGGTAAACTTGCCGCCGACCTGCCAGATAAACGGCTTAAATCCGTATTTCAGGCGGTCTTTTTTCATTTCCCACAGAACGCGAATCTCTTGCGGATCGGCCTGGAAGTTTGACCAGATATCGTGATGGAAAGGGATCACCACTTTGGTGTTCAGCGCCTCGGCCATACGCAGCATATCGGCGCTGGTCATTTTGTCGGTGATCCCGCGCGGGTTCTCGCCGTAGGAGCCCAGCGCCACGTCAATGTGATGCTCGTTGCCGTGTTTGGCGTAGTAGTTAGAGTAGTGGGAGTCACCGCTGTGATACAGGGTGCCGCCCGGCGTTTTGAACAGGTAGTTTACCGCGCGCGCGTCCATACCGTCCGGCAGTACGCCAGCGGCTTTTTGATCGGCTGGCAGCGTAATTAACGCGGTGCGGTCAAAGGCATCAAGCGCATGAATTTCAATATCTTTTACCTTAACCACGTCGCCAGGTTTTACCACGATGCAGCGTTCTTTCGGCACGCCCCAGCCTACCCACAGGTCGACGCAGGTTTGTGGCCCGATAAACGGCACATCGTCCGCGCAGTTCTGCATGACGGCCGCCGCGACGTTTACGTCGATATGATCGTTATGATCGTGAGTGGCCAGCACGGCATCGATCTGACGGATGGCGAACGGATCCAGCACAAACGGCGTGGTGCGCAGGTTTGGCTGTAATTTTTTCACCCCAGCCATACGCTGCATCTGATGGCCTTGTTTCATCAGCGGATTACCGTGGCTTTGTTTGCCGGTGCCGCACCAGAAATCGACACAGACGTTAGTGCCGCCTTGTGATTTCAGCCAGATACCGGTGCAGCCCAGCCACCACATCGCAAAAGTACCCGGTGCGACCTGCTCCTGCTCGATCTCTTCATTCAGCCAGCTGCCCCACTCTGGAAAGGTGCTCAGGATCCAGGATTCTCGCGAAATGGTTTCAACTTTACTCATCGTGTTTCCCTCTTAAGTCGTCATAAGTAATCATATTGTGATTTGTTGTGATTGATATTGTCACCGTTTTTTCATTATTGCAATGATATATTTTGGCGTATGAGAGGACGATCTCAATGCAAGGTAACGATGAATTAATAATTGTGAATCTATGTTTTCAATTCAATTAATTGATTTTATTGGATTATTTAAGTGCAGTTTAAATGGTTATTTATCCCATTCTTAAAATGGGCTTATTATTGCGGTGTGCGTCACATTTAATCAAATTGAATCTTGTTGTGATTACTTTTGATTATTAGAGTGTGTCACACCACCGCTGAGCAGGGTTGCTGGTTCAGCTACTTCATTTATCGGAGAGCGTTATGGAGATCCTCTACAACATCTTTACCGTCTTTTTTAATCAGGTGATGACCAACGCCCCGCTGCTGCTGGGTATCGTGACCTGTCTCGGTTATATCCTGCTGCGCAAAAGCGTTAGCGTGATTATCAAAGGCACCATCAAGACGATTATCGGCTTTATGCTTTTGCAGGCGGGGTCGGGCATCCTGACCAGCACCTTTAAACCGGTAGTGGCGAAGATGTCTGAGGTTTACGGCATCAATGGCGCTATCTCCGACACCTACGCCTCAATGATGGCGACCATCGAACGTATGGGCGATGCCTATAGCTGGGTGGGATATGCGGTGCTGCTCGCGCTGGCATTGAACATTTGCTACGTGGTGCTACGACGCATTACGGGGATCCGCACCATCATGCTCACCGGGCACATCATGTTCCAGCAGGCCGGGCTGATTGCGGTGTTCTTCTATATCTGCGGCTACTCCATGTGGACCACCATTATCTGCACCGCGGTGCTGGTGTCGCTCTACTGGGGCATAACCTCCAACATGATGTACAAACCGACGCAGGAAGTGACGGACAACTGCGGTTTCTCCATCGGTCACCAGCAGCAGTTTGCTTCGTGGATTGCCTACAAGGTTGCGCCGTTCCTCGGTAAGAAAGAGGAGAGCGTAGAGGACCTGAAGCTGCCGGGCTGGCTCAACATTTTCCATGACAACATCGTCTCTACCGCTATCGTCATGACGGTCTTCTTCGGTGCGATTCTGCTGTCGTTCGGTCTGGACGTGGTACAGGCGATGGCTGGTAAGACGCACTGGACTATCTACATCCTGCAAACCGGCTTCTCGTTTGCGGTGGCGATTTTCATCATCACTCAGGGCGTACGTATGTTCGTCGCCGAGCTGTCAGAAGCTTTTAACGGTATCTCTCAGCGCCTGATTCCCGGTGCCGTGCTGGCGATTGACTGCGCCGCGATTTATAGCTTCGCGCCAAACGCCGTGGTATGGGGCTTTATGTGGGGCACCATCGGCCAGCTCATTGCCGTGGGCATTCTGGTCGGCTGCGGCTCTTCCATCCTGATTATCCCGGGCTTTATCCCGATGTTCTTCTCTAACGCCACCATCGGCGTCTTTGCTAACCACTTCGGCGGCTGGCGTGCGGCGCTCAAGATTTGTCTGGTGATGGGGATGATCGAAATCTTCGGCTGCGTATGGGCGGTGAAACTGACCGGCATGAGCGCCTGGATGGGGATGGCCGACTGGTCAATTCTGGCACCACCGATGATGCAGGGCTTTGCCTCCATCGGGCTGATTTTCATGGCCGTCATCATCGTGATTGCCCTGGCTTATATGTTCTTCGCTGGCCGCACCCTGCGCGCTGAAGAAGACGCGGAAAAACAAATGGCAGAAGTATCTGCTCATTAAGGAGAGTTTGATTATGACCGTACGTATTCTGGCTGTATGTGGTTGTGGGCAAGGCAGCTCCATGATTATGAAGATGAAAGTCGACCAGTTCTTCAAAGAGCAGGGCGTTGATCACACGGTGAATAGCTGCGCGGTGGGTGAATACAAAAGCGAGCTGAGCGGGGCCGACATCATTATCGCCTCTACCCATGTGGCAAGCGAAATCACCGTCTCCGGCAACAAATATGTGGTGGGCGTACGCAATATGCTCTCGGCGGCCGACTTCGGTCCGAAGCTGATGGAAGTCATCAGCGCACATTTCCCGAAAGACATGAAGTAAGGACAACCCATGAAGCTACGTGATTCATTGGCGGAAAATAAATCCATCCGCCTGCAGGCGGAAGCCAATACCTGGCAGGAAGCGGTCAAGCTTGGCGTTGACCTGCTGGTGGAGGCAGAGGTTGTCGAGCCGCGCTACTTCCAGGCAATTCTGGATGGCGTTGAACGTTTCGGCCCTTACTTCGTCATTGCCCCTGGCTTGGCGATGCCGCACGGACGCCCTGAAGAAGGGGTGAAGAAAAACGGCTTTGCGTTAGTCACCCTGAAAACGCCGATGGTGTTTAACCACGAAGACAACGACCCGGTCGATATCCTCATCACCCTGGCGGCGGTGGATGCACGCACTCATCAGGAAGACGGCATCATGCAGATCGTCAACCTGTTTGAAGATGAAGCCAATTTCGACCGTTTACGCGCCTGCCGTACCGAGCAGGAAGTGCTGGATTTAATCGATAGCGCCACTCAGGCGGCGACAGCTTAAGAAGGAATTGAACATGTCATTACCAATGTTACAGGTTGCGCTGGATAACCAGACCATGGACAGCGCCTATGAAACCACCCGCCTGATTGCGGAAGAGGTTGATATCATTGAAGTCGGCACCATCCTTTGCGTCGGTGAAGGCGTGCGCGCGGTACGCGACCTCAAGGCGCTGTATCCGCATAAAATCGTGCTGGCAGATGCCAAGATTGCCGACGCGGGTAAAATCCTTTCCCGCATGTGCTTTGAAGCCAACGCTGACTGGGTCACCGTTATCTGCTGTGCGGATATCAACACCGCCAAAGGCGCGCTGGACGTGGCAAAAGAGTTTAACGGCGACGTGCAGATTGAGCTGACCGGCTACTGGACCTGGGAGCAAGCTAAAGAATGGCGCGATGCAGGCATTGGGCAGGTGGTCTATCACCGTAGCCGTGATGCGCAGGCCGCGGGTGTGGCGTGGGGGGAAGCGGATATTACCGCGATCAAGCGCTTGTCTGATATGGGCTTCAAAGTCACCGTTACCGGTGGGCTGGCGCTGGAAGACCTGCCGCTGTTCGCGGGCATCCCAATCCATGTCTTTATCGCGGGTCGTAGCATTCGTGATGCGGCATCTCCGGTGGAAGCCGCGCGTCAGTTCAAGCGCTCTATTGCTCAGCTTTGGGGCTAAGGAGCGGTTATGTTGTCGAAACAGACACCGCTTGGCATCTATGAAAAAGCGCTCCCCGCAGGGGAGTGCTGGCTGGAACGCCTGCGTCTGGCAAAAGAGCTGGGTTTTGATTTCGTTGAGATGTCGGTGGATGAGACCGACGAGCGGCTGTCGCGCCTCGACTGGAGTCGCGAGCAGCGTTTAGCGCTGGTGAGCGCCATTGCGGAGACCGGCGTACGCGTACTGTCGATGTGTCTTAGCGCGCATCGCCGCTTTCCTTTAGGCTGCGAAGATGACGACGTCCGCAACCAGGGGCTGGAAATCATGCGTAAAGCTATCCGCTTCGCGCAGGATATCGGCATCCGGGTGATTCAACTGGCGGGATACGACGTTTATTACCAGCAGGCAAATGACGAAACGCGTCGGCGCTTTCGCGACGGCCTGAAGGAGAGCGTTGAAATGGCCAGCCGCGCTCAGGTTACGCTGGCGATGGAGATAATGGATTACCCGCTGATGAACTCCATCAGCAAGGCGCTCGGCTACGCACACTACCTGAATAACCCGTGGTTCCAGCTTTATCCGGATATCGGCAACCTGTCGGCGTGGGATAACGACGTACAGATGGAATTGCAGGCCGGGATAGGGCATATCGTCGCCGTGCACGTGAAAGATACTAAACCTGGCGTCTTTAAAAACGTCCCATTTGGTGAAGGCGTTGTCGATTTCGAACGCTGCTTTGAAACGCTGCGCGAGAGCGGCTACTGCGGACCATATCTGATTGAGATGTGGAGTGAAACTTCGGACGACCCGGCTCGGGAAGTGGCAAAAGCACGCGACTGGGTGAAGGCCAGAATGGCCCGCGCTGGACTGGTGGAGGCGGCATAATGCAACAGCTAAAACAGCAGGTGTTTGACGCCAATATGGATTTACCGCGCTACGGTCTGGTGACTTTTACCTGGGGCAACGTCAGCGCTATCGACCGTGAACGGGGTCGGGTGGTGATTAAGCCGAGCGGCGTAGCCTATGAGACCATGACCGTGGATGACATGGTCGTCGTGGATATGGACGGCAACGTGGTGGAAGGGCGCTATCGTCCTTCTTCCGACACGGCGACACACCTGGCGATGTACCGCCGTTACCCGTCTCTCGGCGGCGTGGTTCATACCCACTCGACCCATGCCACATCGTGGGCGCAGGCAGGTCTGGCGATTCCCGCGCTCGGCACCACGCACGCGGACTACTTCTTTGGCGATATTCCCTGTACCCGTGCGTTAACGGAAGCTGAAGTGCAGGGCGAATATGAGCTGAACACCGGTAAGGTAATCATCGAGACGCTCGGTGACGTCGAGCCGCTGCATACGCCGGGAATTGTGGTGTACCAGCATGGCCCGTTCGCCTGGGGGAAAGATGCGCACGATGCGGTGCATAACGCGGTGGTGATGGAAGAAGTGGCGAAAATGGCGTGGATTGCGCGTGGCATCAACCCGGCGCTAAGCCCGATCGACAGCTACCTGATGAACAAACACTTTATGCGTAAGCACGGGCCGAACGCCTATTACGGTCAGTGATCGTTTTATCCAAAAAATATGCTCCGGGATTTGTACGCCTTCGGGATGTTACTGGTCTGATTCCGGAGCCTTTTTATGGCAGGCGTTCTTCGCCCTCGTGGAGGGGGCGAAGAACGAAGCACGGGGTTAGCGATACAGCGCAGCGCTCGCGTGGATCAAACCGTTGCTTCCGGGTTCATGTATCAGGATAGGCTGGAAGTATTTAGCCCCCTGAGCATCGCTCTCCTGACTGAGCGCCTTATCGGCCTCTTGCTCAGTGGCGATATTATGGTTGATATAGATAACCCCCAGGCTCTGTACATCGTCCATGTTACGTGCCTGATGGCCATCGATCTTAATGGCGGCCTGTGCGCTGACGCTAACCAGTAGCGCAGCCATTGCGGCAATGACGATAGTTTTCATACTCGACTCCTTACTGACAGTCCTGACGCTAACGCGGGGGCTCTCCTCTTGTTGTGGTTGACTACTGATGCAATTGTAATCGGTTTTTGGCTGCGGTATGGCGACCTTTTCTGATGCTGTTGTTCAAAAAATTGCCGCATTCGTGGCTGTTTAATTTTAAATCACTGACTTAGACCGACTTTGCCTTTTGTGTGAATTTTTTGTGCAATTCACTTGAGTTTCCAGGGGGCGGCAAGTATTATTACGCGTCATTTTTCAGCCGACCTTTAACACGTTCCTTGCCTCCATGGGCCTCGGCTGACCCAGACAGGAGGCTGAATAATCCGTAAGGAGCAATTCGATGCGTCATTACGAAATCGTTT
>NZ_CABTJS010000068.1:0-1874 GCF_902485085.1 uncultured Kluyvera sp. | reverse complement strand
TGGGTTTCAAGGATCTGACCGATGTTCATACGCGATGGTACGCCCAGCGGGTTCAGTACGATATCTACCGGCGTACCGTTAGCATCGTGTGGCATATCTTCGATCGGGTTGATCTTAGAAATTACACCCTTGTTACCGTGACGACCTGCCATTTTGTCACCAGGCTGGATACGGCGTTTAACGGCCAGGTATACCTTAACAATCTTCAGCACACCCGGTGCCAGATCGTCGCCTTGGGTGATTTTGCGGCGTTTCGCTTCGAGTTTTTTCTCGAACTCGTGTTTCAGCTCGTCGTACTGTTCAGCAAGCTGTTCCAGCTGATTCTGTTTCTCTTCGTCGGTCAGACCGAGTTCCAGCCAGCGATCGCGAGGCAGTTTGTCCAGCTTCTCAGCTTCGACACCACCGGCAACCAGCACAGCGTAGATACGGCTGAACAGGCCAGCTTCGAGGATCTGCAGTTCTTCAGACAGGTCTTTCTTAGCCTGCTTCAGCTGCATCTCTTCGATTTCCAGCGCACGTTTGTCTTTTTCTACGCCATCGCGAGTAAAGACCTGAACGTCGATAACAGTACCGGAAACGCTGTTTGGTACGCGCAGGGAAGAGTCTTTAACGTCAGACGCTTTCTCACCGAAGATAGCACGCAGCAGCTTCTCTTCTGGCGTCAGCTGGGTTTCACCTTTCGGCGTTACCTTACCAACCAGAATGTCGCCACCGGTGACTTCTGCACCAATGTAAACGATACCGGATTCATCCAGTTTGGAGAGCGCAGCTTCACCCACGTTAGGGATGTCAGCGGTGATCTCTTCAGGCCCCAGCTTGGTGTCACGGGACACACATGCCAGTTCCTGAATGTGGATGGTGGTGAAACGGTCTTCCTGAACAACACGCTCGGATACGAGGATGGAGTCTTCGAAGTTGTAACCGTTCCATGGCATGAATGCCACGCGCATGTTCTGACCCAGAGCCAGTTCACCCAGGTCGGTGGACGGGCCATCTGCCAGCACGTCGCCGCGCTCGATTGGCTCACCCAGAGACACGCAAGGCATCTGGTTAATACAGGTGTTCTGGTTAGAACGGGTGTATTTAGTCAGGTTGTAGATGTCGATACCCGCTTCGCCCGGATACATCTCGTCTTCGTTAACTTTGATAACGATACGGGATGCGTCGACGTACTGAACGGTACCGCCACGCTTAGCAACTGCAGTAACACCGGAGTCAACGGCAACAGCACGTTCCATACCGGTACCAACCAGCGGCTTATCAGCACGCAGAGTTGGAACGGCCTGACGTTGCATGTTCGCACCCATCAATGCACGGTTGGCGTCATCGTGTTCCAGGAACGGGATCAGGGACGCACCGACGGATACCACCTGTTGGGTGGATACGTCCATGTAGTCAACCTGGTCGCGGCTGAACAAGCTGGATTCGCCTTTGCTACGGCAAGTTACCAGGTCTTCTACAAAGTGGCCTTCGTCATCCAGGTTGGAGTTCGCCTGAGCGATAACGTAGTTGCCTTCTTCGATAGCAGACAGGTAATGAATTTCGTCGGTTACAACACCGTCGGTCACTTTACGGTACGGAGTCTCAAGGAAGCCGTATTCGTTAGTCTGTGCGTACACGGACAGGGAGTTGATCAGACCGATGTTTGGACCTTCAGGCGTTTCGATTGGACATACGCGACCGTAGTGAGTCGGGTGTACGTCTCGAACTTCGAAGCCTGCACGTTCACGGGTCAGACCGCCCGGGCCGAGTGCGGAGATACGACGTTTGTGCGTAATCTCAGACAGCGGGTTGTTCTGGTCCATAAACTGAGACAGCTGGCTGGAACCAAAGAACTCTTTCACTGCTGCAGAAATCGGCTTGGCGTTGATCAT